>NZ_JBEZUZ010000101.1:0-26349 GCF_040636735.1 Streptomyces sp. NPDC035033
CGGGTGGCCGCCCTCCTCGCCCCGCCGCCGGCCCCGCACGGCTGGCCGCCGGTCCGCACCCCCGCCGGCCTCGCCCTCCGGTGCGCGGTGGCCGGGGTCGCCGTCTCGGCGCTCGCCTCGGCGAACTCGGCGGTCGCGCTCTACGCGGTCCTCCGGGCCGCGACCCCGCTCTGACGGAGGCCGGTCAGAGGCCGAACTCGTGCGGGGGCAGGCCGAGCGCGAAGCACGCCTCGCGGACGACGGCCCGCTCGGCGGCGTCGAAGTGCCCGTCGGCGCCGCCGATGACGATGCCGATCTGGACCACGGCCCGGGCCTCCACCGGCTTCTTCCGCGTCCGGGCGACCTCCTGGAGGGCGGCGACCTTCCCGAAGTCGAGATCGGCGGCGAGCCGGCCCAGCCAGTCGTCGAAGCGCCGCTGGAGGTCGGCCGCGTCGAAGTTCCGCAGCACCTCGTCGGCGGCGATCAGCTGGGCCACGCGCCGCCGCTCGGCCGGGTCCACGGTGCCGTCGGCGGCGGTGACGAGCGCGCACAGGGCGATGCTCGCGTCCCGGAAGGCGCCGCTGGTCAGTTCGTTCTTCCGCGCGGCCAGCTGGGTCTGCACGGTCGCGGCGGACTCCTTGATCCGGTCCCACAGCGCCATCGTCGGCTCACACTCCCTCGGTCGAACTTCTACAGTGCTGTAGAAGTTACCAGTCCGAAAGCGCGCGGGAGGGAAGGGGGGAGGGCGGCAGGGGCGGTCGCACGCGCTCCGCGGTCCAGACCCCGGGCGATCCGGCGCCCGGCGGCCGCCGTACCCCCGCGGCGGTCACCGGGGCGCCCGGCGGGGTCACCCGATGGTGTGCACTCTTCCCGTGCGCCGGGGGCGCGCGCCTTCGAAGCGGTCCGGAGCCGGTGCGCCGGCTGCCTAGACTCCGCGCCCATGTCGCTCTGGCTGCTCAACCACTTCAGCTCCTTCTCCCTCGCCGTCCTCCTCGTCGGCGGCACCGTCGCGTTCGCCGTCGCGGGCAGCGTGCTGCTGCGCCGCCGCCATCCGTCGCTCGCCGAGGGGGAGCACAACGACATGGTCGGCGTGACCCTGGGGATGTTCGGCGCGATCTACGGGATCATCCTCGCCTTCGTCATCGTCACCCTCTGGACGCAACTGGAGAGCACCCAGACGATCGTGGCCGCCGAGGCCACCGACGTCGCCCTCATCGCCCGGGACGCCGCCGCCTTCCCGCCGCCCGTCCGCGCCGGCCTCGACGCGGCCCTGAGCGACTACGTCCACGCCGTCGTCGAGACGCAGTGGCCCCTGATGCGCGAGGGGGTGCCCCGGTACGGCGCCACCGAGCGCAGCCTCGTCGACGCCTTCGAGGTCCTCCAGGCCTACGACCCGAAGACCCCACGCGAGGAGGTCTTCTACGAGGAGGCCGTCGCCCACCTCAACGACGTGGCCGCGCAGCGCCGGGCCCGGATCACCATGGCCGAGCAGGAACTGCCCCCGCTCCTCCAGGTCCTGGCCTTCGGCGGCGCGCTCGTCCTCGTCCCGCTGACCTTCCTGTACGGCATGCGGCGGCTGCGGATCCAGCTCCTCTTCGTCGCCTCGGTCGCCGCCCTGATCGGCTTCAGCCTGCTCCTCGTGCTCGTCCTCGACCGCCCCTTCGCGGGCGAACTGAGCGTGAGCCCCGCCCCGTACAAGGAGGGGGCCCTGGCCCGCTACTGGGCGCCGTGAACCACCCGGACGGGCGCCCCCGGGTGGCCGGGCGCCGGCCCGTGCCGTCCCATGGCAGAGAACGTCCGCGCGGGCGGCGGGCCTTCCGCGCGGCGGGGAGGCCGGCGCGGCGGGAGGCGTGGTGGAGTGGAAGACCCGGGCGCGGGACCTCCGCGCCGGCGCCGAACGGCGCTTCCCGGTCCTCACCGAGCTGACCGCCCGGCTCGTCGACGGCAACCTCCTCGACGCCGGCACCCGCCTCGCCGCCCAGGCCTTCCTCGCCACGATCCCGCTCCTCTTCGCGCTCGCCGCCTTCGCCCCCGAGCCGGTGCGCGACCAGCTCCGCGAGTCCCTGCGCGCCGTCTTCGGCCTCACCGGCCCCGCCGACCAGGAGCTCCAGCAGGTCTTCGACACCTCCACCGCCTCCGGCGTCCGCGAGACCACCGGCGCCGTCGGCGTCCTGATCGCCCTGATCTCCGCCACCAGCTTCAGCCGCGCCATGGCCCGGGTCTGCGAGCGGGCCTGGGGCCTGCCCCGGGCCGGCACCCGGATCGCCGCCTGGCGGTGGGCGGTCTGGCTGCTCGCGCTCGTCCTCGTCCTCCTCCTCCAGGCCCCGATCCGGGACGGCTTCGGCGCCGGCGGCTGGCTGGGCCTGCCGCTCTCCTTCCTGGTCGGCACCGGCGTCTGGCTCTGGACCCAGCACCTCCTGCTCGCCAAACGCGTCCCCTGGCTGCCGCTGCTGCCCGGCGCCCTCCTCGGCGGCACCGCCACCACCGTCCTCGGGGTCACCGCCCGCTTCTACATGCCCGGCGCGCTCAACCGGGCCCTCGCCGAGTACGGCGCCCTCGGCCTGGTCCTCACCATGCTGTCCTGGCTGATCGTCGTCTGCGCCGCGCTGACCTTCGCCTTCACCATCGGAGCCGTACTCGCCCGCGAACCCCCGCTCGACCGCCTCCTCGGCACCGGCCGGCCCCACCCGGACCCGGACCCGGACGTCGACGACGCCGCCGCCGGTACCGGCGCGGGGCGGGCCTGACGGCGGTCAGGGGCCGCCCGGGCCCCGCGCGGGCGCGGTGCTGTCGCCCGGCACGAGGGCGGGCAGCAGCGGCCGGGGGCGCGGGCCGGGCGGGGCCGCCGAGGCGGCGGCGCTCAGGGCGAGGTCGACGGCGCGGCGGGCCATCTCCCGCTTGGGCAGGACCACGCTGGTGAGGAGCGAGCCGGAGAGCAGGCCGGCCGGGGCGTCGTCGTACGCGACCACGGACAGCCCGCCGGGGACGGTGCGGCCCAGCGTCCGGGCGGCCTCCACCGCGGCGACCGCCAGGACGTCGTGGGTGGCGAAGAGGGCCGTGGCGTCCGGGCGGGCCCGCAGCGCGTCGAGGGCCACGGCGAGACCGCCGGCGAAGGTGGGCTCGGCCGCCGTCCGCACGGCGTCCTCGGGCAGCTCGACGCCGTCCTCGCGGAAGGCCCGCCGGAAGCCGGCCGTGCGGACGGTGTGCGCGGGGCTGGCGAGGACGAGGACCCGCTCGTGGCCGAGCGCCCGCAGGTGCCGCCCGGCGAGGTGCCCGCCGTGCTCGTAGTCGACCGTGACGACCGGGAAGCCGTCCGGCAGCGCGGCCTCCCAGGCGCACAGCACCACGGGGAAGCGGACGTCCGCGAGGAGCGGCAGGTGGCCCGTCAGGCCCTGGTCGCCGGCGATGAGGAGGGCGTCCACGGACCGGGCGGCCAGGGCGGCCAGGTGGCGCCGGGCCCGTTCGCCGTCGAGCCGGGTGGTGCACAGCAGCAGCCGGTACCCCCGCTCCTCCAGGGCGTCCTCGACCTCCTCGACGACGTCCGCGTAGAACGGCGCGGAGACCGTCGGCACGAAGAGCCCGACGGTGCGGCTGCTGCCGGTGGCGAGCGAACGGGCCACCAGGTTGGGCACGTACCCGAGTTCGGCGATCGCGGCGCGGACCCGCGCCTCCGTGGCCGGGCGGACCGCCACCCGCCCGGTGACGACGTTGGAGACGGTCTGCTTGGTGACGCCGGCCCGCTCCGCCACGTCCTGCATGGTGACCATGACGCCCCCGTCGTACCCGCCCCACCCGCCGCTCACGCCCGGCTGGCAACGTAACCGGGCCCCCACCTGCGGTCAAGGCGTCCGGCCCCGCCTCCCGGGGGCCCGCCGTCCCGTCAACTCGCCCGGAACGAAAGGGAGTCGGCAGCCGCAAGGCTCTTGTTTTACCGGTCAAATGCGCCCTAGGGTCCGAGCCGTCAGCGGCTCGGCTCCTCCACCCAGGGAGTACTCGTGCACCTTCCGCGCAGCAGATTCGTGAGCACGCTCGTCGCGGCGGCCCTCGCCGTCTCCGGCGGCGCGGCCCTCGCCGCCCCGGCCCCCGCCCCGCCTCCCGCCCCCGCATCCGCGTCCGCCACCTACACGGTCACCGTCGGCGCCAAGGGGTCCTGGACCCGCCCCGACGACACCCCCGCCAGTCCGTACATCGACAAGGACGGCACCTTCTACTACCAGCAGGCCCACGCGCTCTACGGGGCGGACGACCCCCGCAAGTGGACCTTCTACACCGGCACCGACTTCGACTCCGCGAACCGCTCCGGCGCGATCAGCGACGCCGTGAACCCGGCGAACCCCGCCGACCGCAACAACGACACCACCTGGCGCTGCGACAACAGCGTCACCGGCGTGGAGTCCACCCCGGCCCCCGCGGGCAGCGGCTACGCCCACCGCAACTACTGCGACCTGACCGGGATGTGGGTCGACCCCGACACCGGCGACTGGTACGGCCTGGTCCACAACGAGTTCACCCCGCAGCCCTTCGCCGACGGCATCCACTACGACGGCATCGACTACGCCGTCTCCACCGACCAGGGCCGCACGTGGACGATCAAGGACCACGTCATCACCTCGCCGTACAGCACGAAGCGCGGCGACACCGCAGCCTTCCCGCAGCAGACGTACCACTACGGCACCGGCGACCCGCGGCTCTTCGTGGACACCGCCTCCGGGTACTTCTACGTCTTCTACGGCTCCCGGATCGTCAACAAGGGCGGCGGCTGGGCCGCGTTCTACGGGCACGTCGCCCGCGCCCCCATCTCCGGCAAGATGGCGCCCGGTTCGTGGCGCAAGTGGTACGACGGCGCCTGGACCCAGCCCGGCGTCGGCGGCCGCGAGTCCACCATGGTCCCGGTCGGCACCGGAGGCACCGGCGCCACCACCGGCTACGTGCCCAAGGAGAAGGAGTACGACCCCGCCGCCGCCGGCACCGTGAGCCAGCAGGTCGCCGCCGGACTGACGCCGGCCACCTCCCCGCTCTTCGTCATGGACGTCACCTACAACGCCTACCTCGGCCTGTACGTCGGCGAGCCGCAGAACGTCGACCAGAGCGGCAACGCCCCGCAGGAGCTGTACGCCACCGCCGACCTGACCACCCAGAAGTGGTTCCGGCTCGGCGACACCGGAAGCTACCGGACGGCCTCCTGGTACCGCTGGTTCCTCGACCCCGGCAACCGCACCGCCTCCGGCATCGTCGGCAAGGACTTCCGCGCCTACTGCTCCTTCGGCTGCTCCGGCGGCGCGAGCGGTGAGTACGTGAACATCGGTGTCGGCACGAACGAGCCCGCCGCCCCCGTCGACACCAGCAGGACGTACCGGATCTCCAGCGCCGGCGGCCGCGTCCTCGCCCAGGTCCAGGGCGGCACCGCCACCACCTCGACGGCCGCCGCCACCGGCTCGGCCCTGGAGACGTGGACCTTCACCGCGAAGGGCGACGGCTCCTACCGCATCGCCAACACGGCCACCGGCGGCCTCCTCGGCGTCGCCTCCACCGGCCCCGCCACGCGCGCCTGGGGCACGCGGCCCACGGTCGCCCCGGCGGCCCCGGGGCCCGGCCAGGACTGGTGGCTGATCCGCGGCGCCTCCGCCGCCGACAACACCCCCACCGGCGCCTACAAGCTGGTCAACCGGTACAGCGGCCTCGTCCTCGGCCTCTCCGCCGCCCCGGCCCGGCCCGCCGAGACCACGCCCGCCCGCAGCTGGACCGACACCACCGGCTCCCCCGTCGGCGCCGGCCGCACCCCCGCCGAGCAGGCCCTGACGCTCACCCCGGTCGGGACGGCGCCCGTCCTCGACGGCGTCCGCACCCTCACCACCGGCGGCCGGGCCCTCGACGTCCCGGACAGCTCGCCCGCCGACGGCACCCAGCTCGTCACCTGGACGCCGAACGGCGGCGCCAACCAGAAGTGGACCCTCACCCGCCGGAGCGACGGCGGCTACGAGCTGCGCAACAACTCCTCCGGCAAGTGCGCCGACATCGAGAACGGCTCCACCGCCGCGGGCGCCCGCGTCATCCAGTGGACCTGCCACGGCGGCGCCAACCAGCGCTGGGCCCTCACCCGGCTCCCCGACGGCGCCCACACCCTCGCCTCGGTGGGCAGCGGCCTCCTCATGACCACGGCCTCCACCGCGAACGGCGCCAAGGTCACCCAGCAGCCGGACACCGGCAGCCCCCTCCAGCGGTGGACGGTCGGCTGACGGAGGAACCGCGGGGCGACGGAGGCGACGGGGTCAGAGCGCGACGACCGTCGCCTCCGTCGCCTTGACACTGGTCCAGACGGGCACCCCGTCGGCGAGGCCGAGTTCGGCGGCGGCCTGCGGGGTGATCTCGGCGACGAGGTCGGGGGCCTCGTCGGAGGTGACGAGGACGCGCAGGCGGCTGCCGCTGGCGGTGATCTCGCGGACGGTGCCGGGCCAGACGTTGCGGGGGCTGCCCGCGGGCCTCTCGCGGTGCACGGAGACCGCCTCGGGCGCGACGATCGCGAGGGCCGGGGTGCCCGGCGGCGGCGCCTCGGCGGCGACCAGGACGCCGCCGCCGTCGAGGGCGAGGCCGTCGGCGGCGGCGGTGCCCGGCCAGGCGTTGCGGCCGAGCATGCGGGCCACCCACGGGGAGCGGGGGTGGCGGGTGACCTCGGCGGGGGTGTCCTCCTGGAGGGCCCGGCCGTCGTCGAGGACGAGGACGCGGTCGGCGAGGGAGACAGCCTCGACGGGGTCGTGGGTGACGATGAGGCAGACGCCGCCGAAGCCGGCCAGGTGGGTGCGGAGGGTGTGCCGGACGTGGGCGCGGGTGGTCTGGTCCAGGGCGGCGAGCGGCTCGTCGAGGACGAGGAGCCGGGGGCGGGCGGCCAGCGCGCGGGCCAGGGCGACCCGCTGGGCCTGCCCGCCGGAGAGCTGGGCGGGCTTCCTGTGCCCCAGGTGACCGACGCCGAGGCGGTCGAGCCACGACTGGGCCTCGCGCCGGGCCTCGGCGCGCGGCACGCCCTGGGCGCGGAGCCCGTAGGCGGTGTTGGCGAGCGCGGTGAGGTGGGGGAAGAGGGCGCCGTCCTGCGGCACCCAGGCGACCCGGCGGCGATGCGGGGGCAGGGCGGTGACGTCGGTGCCGCCGAGGGAGAGGTCGGCGTGGGCGCGGGGGGTGAGACCGAGGAGGGCCCTGAGCAGGGTGGTCTTCCCGGCGCCGTTGGGTCCGACGACGGCGATGGTGGTGCCGGGTTCGGCGGCGAGGGTGAGGCGGGTGAAGCCGGTGACCTCGGCGCGCAGCGCCCAGCGGCCGCCGGACGGGGCGGGCGCGGCGGCGACGGCCGGCGGGGGCTCCGCCGCGGGCGGCTCCGCCACGGGGGCGGCGCGCCGGTTCCGGTCCGCCGGGGTGCCCGTCCACCGGCCGCGCAGGGCGATGAGCACGCCCATGGCGATGGCGAGGAGCAGCAGCGAGACGGAGGTCGCCGCTTCGGGTTCGTCCTGGAGGAGCAGGTAGACCCGGAGCGGCAGGGTCTGGGTGGTGCCGGGCAGGTTGCCGGCGAAGGTGATCGTGGCGCCGAACTCGCCCAGCGCCCGCGCCCAGGTCAGGGCCGCGCCCGCGAGGACCCCGGGCGCCACCATCGGCAGCGTGACGGTGAAGAAGACCCGTACCGGCGAGGCGCCCAGCGAGGCCGCCGTCTCCTCGTACCGGGGGCGCAGACCGCCGAGCGCCCCCTCCAGGCTGATGACGAGGAAGGGCATGGCGACGAAGGTCGCGGCGAGGACGGCGCCGGAGGTGTGGAAGGGGAGCGTGATGCCGAAGGTGTTCTCCAGCCACGGTCCGAGCAGGCCGCGCCGGCCGAAGGCGAGGAGCAGGGCGACGCCGCCGACGGTCGGCGGCAGCACCATGGGCAGCAGGACGAGCGAGCGGACGAACGCCTTGCCGGGGAACGGCACCCGGGCCAGCAGCCAGGCCAGCGGCACGCCGAGCAGCAGGGAGAGCCCCAGCGCCCAGAAGGACACCACCAGCGACAGCCGCAGCGCCTCGGCCGTGCCCGGCGACGTCAGGTGGTCGCCGAGCGAGCCCCATTCGGTCCGCGCCAGGATGCCGATCAGGGGGAGCGCCAGGAACGCCACGGCCAGCAGCGCGGGCAGCGCCAGCGCGAGGGGCGGCCGGGTGCCGGAGGCCGTACGCGCGCCCGTCCGTTTCATCGCCGTCCCCGCTCTCCCCGTTCCCCGTCGCTTCCCCGTCGTCCTCACGGCTTCTGGAAGCCGGCGTCCCGGAGGATCCCCTGGCCCTCGGGCGAGGAGAGCCAGGCGACGAAGGCGGCGGCGGCCCCGGCGTTCCCGGAGTCCTTCAGGGCGGCGGCCGGGTACTGGGCGACGGCGTTCTGCGCGTCGGGGATCTCGACGGCGTCGACCTTGTCCTTCGCGCTCTCGGCGTCGGTCCGGTAGACGAGGCCGGCGTCGGCCTCGCCCATCTCGACCTTGCTCAGCACGGCGCGGACGCTGGGCTCCTCGGAGACCGGCCTCACGGCGATCCCCTGCGCGTCGAGGATCTTCCGGCTGTACTTGCCGGCGGGGACCTCGGGCGCGGCGAGGACGACCTTCAGCCGGGTGTCCGCCAGGTCCTTCAGCTCATCGACCTTGAAGGGGTTGCCCTCGCCGGTGGCGATGACGAGCCGGTTCTTCGCGATGACCACCGGCGCGGTCGTGTCGGCCCGCACCTTGTCCATGCTCTTGGTGTCGGCGGTCACCAGGACGTCGGCGGGCGAGCCCTGCGAGACCTGGGCGACGAGCTCCTGCGAGCCCGCGAAGGAGAACGTCAGCCTCGTGCCGGGGTGGGACCGCTCGTACGCGGCTCCGGCGGTCTTGAACACGTCGGTGAGGGACGCGGCGGCGAGCACGGTCAGCTTCGTCGTCGGCGCGGAGCCGGACGGGCCGGGCTCGCCCTCGGTGCCGCCGTCCGCGCAGGCGGCGAGCGGCGCGAGCAGGGCGGCGGCGAGCACGGCGCCGGCGGCGCGGCGCGCGGCGGTGCGGCGGCCGGCGGGGGTGAGGTCGCGGGTGCGGGACATGCGGGCTGATCTCCTCGGGGGAGGGGGCGGAAGGCGTGTGCGGGTCAGGTGCGGTCGATGTGCACGCTGGTCGACTTCACGCGGGCGGTGGCCTGCACGCCGACTTCCAGTCCCAGCTCCTCCACGGCCTCCCGGGTCAGCAGGGAGACCAGGCGGTGCGGACCGGCCTGGATGGTGACCTGGGCGGCGACGTCACCGAGCTTGATCGCCGTGACGATCCCCGGGAACGCGTTGCGCGCCGAGGTGTACGGGGCGTCCTCCTCGGCCTCGCTCTGCGCGAGCTCCACGGAGAACGCCGCCAGCGACCTGCCGTCGATGACGCGCCGGCCGCTCTCGTCGCGGTGGGTCGCGATCCGGCCGGCGTCCGCCCAGCGCCGCGCGGTGTCGGGGCTGACGCCGAGCAGCCGGGCGGCCTGTCCGATGGTGTAGGACTGCATGTGCGTCACCGTAGATCCTTTCTCCTGGCACCTGCAACAAGACTGTGGGTATCTCCATGGCGGATGCGAGGGAGCTCGGAGGAAGTGACGAAAGGGGGTCTACGCGGGTCGCGCGGAGCGAGGCGTCCGGCCGTTCGAGCCGTGCATCTACGATGATCCGACCCGCACGACCCTCGTGGATGCGAGGGCGGACCCCTGCCCGCGACGCGCCGACCGCGCAAGGAGCCCCGTATGTCTGTCGACCACCTCCTCCCGGCGTGCGCGGCCGCGGCCGGGGAGCTCGCGGCGGCCCTGGCCGCGCCCGTCGTCGACACCGCCCGGCTGCGGAGCGCCCTCGCCGCCTGCGGACTGGGGGAGGCCGCGGCGTACACGGTCGTCGTCGCCGCCCCGGCGCCGGGCGGGGGCCCGGGGGAGGCCGTCGCCGCGCTCGCCGGGGCGCTGGACCACCTGCCGGGCGCGGCCCGCGCCGTCGCCGAGGGGCCCGGCGGCGAGGCGACGGCGGTCGTGGCCCGCGGGGCGGACGCCGGGTACGACGTACGGGCCCGGCTCGGCGAGGTGTGGCCGCTGCTGCGGGCCCGCGGCCCCGAGGCCGCCCCGTACGCGGGGGTGAGCTGTCCCGTCGACGCCCCGGAGCGGCTGGGCGCCGCCTTCGCCCAGGCCCGCCACGCCCTGGCCGCGGCCCGCGCCGCGAGCCCCGCCGAGCCCCGGGTGGCGGGGCTCGGCGACCTCGACGGGCTGGGGATGCTGCTGGCCGGCGTCCCCGCCGGCGTACGGGACGCGTACCGCGCGACGGTCCTGGGGCCGCTCCTGGGCGCCGGACGGGGATCGGGGGCGATGCTCCTGGAGACCCTGGGGGCCTTCCTGGCCCACGACTGCTCCTGGTCGAGGACGGCCGAGGCGCTGCGCGTCCACGTCAACACCGTCCACTACCGCGTCGGGCGGATCGAACGGCTCACCGGCCGGGACCTGTCCCGCCTCGACCACCGCGCGGACCTGTACGCGGCGCTGCTCTGCCGCTGACGGCGCCCCCTCCCGCACCGCGCCGGGGGACGGGCCGCGACGGAGCGCCGTTCCCGGCGCGGATGACCGAGCGCGCCGCCGCCGGTCACGCGCCGACCGCTTCTCCGTCCCCGGCCGCCCCGGCCGCCTCGCGCGCGATCCGGTCGAACTGGGCGCCCATCGCGGCGGCGAGGGCCTGCGCGGCGGAGAGCGGCCGGACCATGACGGTGAAGTCGTCGATCTTCCCCTCCTCGTCGAAGTGGAGGAGGTCGCAGCCCTGGATCTGCCGCCCGTCGACGGTGGCGGTGAAGACGAGGGCGTGGTCGCGGCCGTTGGGGTCCGCGATCTCGCGGACGTACGCGAAGTCCTCGAGGACCCGCATCACGCCGCGCAGGATCGCGGCGGTGAGGGCCTTCCCCGGGTACGGCTTGAAGGCGACCGGGCTGGTGAGGACGACGTCGTCGGCGAGGAGGGCCTCGATGGCGGCCTCGTCACGGTTTTCGACCGCCGTACGGAACGGGTGCACAGGACCACCTCTAGTCAACGATTTGAATAAGTGCATCGGAGCGTAGGTCGATGAGGTGCCGTTGTCCATACCTCCGCGCGCGTACGCGTCCCCGGGGAGGGGAACGTTTCCGGCCGGGTCTTCCGCCGCCGGAACCGGTCGCGTGGGATGGTCCGGAGAAGACGTGCGGTACGAGGTGTGAGGGGGTGCGCCGTGGGGCGCGTCACGAAGAGGCAGTGGTGGGCGGGGGCGGCGGTCGTGACCGCGGTCGTCGTGGCGGCCGGGCTGGTGTGGTTCAAGCCCTGGGCGCTGTGGGTGGACGAGACCGTCCACGAGGCGCTGCCGTCCGCGGCCGCGCCGACCGGGACGCGGACGGCCCCCGCGGACCCGTCCCCCTCCGCGGCGGCCACGCCGTCCACGGCGCCCGCCGCCCCGGCCACCGTGGCCCGGGGCTCGTTCATCAGCCACGAGCACGCGACGACCGGCACGGTGAGGATCGTCCGGCTCGCCGACGGCACCCACACGCTCCGGCTCGAAGGGCTCGACACGAGCAACGGCCCCGATCTGCGCGTGTGGTTGAGCGACGCGCCGGTGAAGGAGGGGAGGGCCGGCTGGGGCGTCTTCGACGACGGGAAGTACGTCGACCTCGCCAAGCTCAAGGGCAACAAGGGCGACCAGAACTACCCGCTGCCGGCGGACCTCGACCTGTCGGCCTACACGAGCGTGAGCATCTGGTGCGACCGCTTCGACGTCTCGTTCGGCGCCGCGGAGATCGTCCGCGCCTGACGCCGTACGCGGGCGGGGTCGGGATGCCCGGGCCCGACGCCCGCGCGCGAGGGGCGGGTTCCGCACCCGCGAGCGCGCCGGCGGCCGGCCCCCGCCCCCGGCCGGTCCCTCGTCGGCGGAGGCCGCGAAGACCTCCGCCGAGCCGTGAGGCACCGTCCGCTACAGCCAGTCCTTCCGCTTGAAGACCACGTACAGGCTCGTGCACACCACCGCCATCAGCAGCACCGCGAACGGATAGCCGCCCGCCCAGTGCAGCTCCGGCATGTGGTCGAAGTTCATGCCGTAGATCGTTCCCACCAGGGTGGGGGCGAAGAGGATGGCGGCCCACGAGGAGATCTTCTTGATCTCCTCGTTCTGTTCGAAGCCGGCTTCGGCCAGGGCCCGCATCTCCGCGTTCTGCTGCTGGGTGACGAGGGTCGCGTTGACCGTGAGGATCTCGGTGAGGGCCTGGCGGAAGCCGTCGACGCGCTCGCTGGTGTGGGTGACGTGGTCGGCCACGTCGCGGAGGTAGCGCTGGAGTTCCTCGTCGGTGCCGTACTTGGCGAAGCCGGCCATCAGGCCGTGGAGCATGCCGACCAGGGGACGGGTGGCGCGCTGGAACTCGACCATCTCGCGGGAGAGTTCGTAGATGCGGCGGGAGACCGCGGGGTCGCCGCCGAAGACCTCGGTCTCGATCTCGTCGATGTCGTTCTGGACGCCCGCCACGACCGGCGCGTAGCCGTCGACGACCGCGTCCAGGATGGCGTACAGGACGGCCTCCGGGCCCAGGGACAGGAGGCCCGGGTCCTCCTCCATGCGGCGGCGGACCGCCGAGAGGTCCGGGGCCGCGCCGTGGCGGACCGTGATGAGGAAGTCGGGGCCCACGAAGACGTGGAGCTCGCCGAAGTCGACCTCCTCCTGGGCGTCCAGGTAGCGGGCCGCGCGCAGGACGACGAAGAGGGTGTCGCCGTACCGCTCCAGCTTGGGGCGCTGATGGGCCTCCAGGGCGTCCTCGACCGCGAGTTCGTGGAGGTCGAACTCGGCCGCCAGCGAGTGGAGTTCCTCCTCCGTCGGGCGGTGCAGGCCGATCCACGCCATGCCGTCCGGGTGTTCGCGCAGCTGCCGGTACGTCTCCGCAAGCGTCCCCGGCGACGCGACCCTGCGGCCGCCGCGGTACAGGGTCGCCTGGATCACGCTCGGGCCCTCGGGGGAGGACTCCGGGGGCGCGGGTGCCGGGGACGGCTCCGGGCGGCGGCGCCAGGCCGCGCGGGGGCGGCGGTCGGACACGTGAAGTACCTCCGTCGGGTGCGGGTCCCTCCGGATCCTTCTGGATCTCCGAAGGGGGATGAGAAGGATATATGGGTGGTAATGGGGGCGCAGGGGGAGGGGTGGGGAGGGGGAGGGGGAGGGGAGAGAGGGAGGAGCGGAGGGGTGATCGGCGGGGTGCGGTCCCATGAGGACAGTTTCCGTCCTCATTCCCTTGTAGCGTCCCCGCATGGACTCCCTTCCCCCCGTCTCGCGCCGCGCCCTGGGGCGGGCGACCCTCGCCCGCCAGCTGCTCCTCCGGCCCTCGCCGCTCGGGCCCGAGGAGGCCGTCCACCACCTGGTCGGACTCCAGGCCCAGAACACCAAGCCCCCGTACTACGCCCTCGCCGCCCGCCTCGACGGCTTCCGGCCCGAGCGGCTCTCCTCGCTCATGGAGTCCCGGGCCGTCGCCCGGATGGTCTCCCTGCGGTCCACCGTCCACACCCACACCGCCCGCGACGGCGTCGCCCTGCGCCGGCTCGTCCAGGCCGGGGCCGTCGACCGGGAGCTGCGGGCGTTCCGCAAGGGCCTCGTCGGCGTCGACCTCGACCGGCTCGCCGCCCTGGCGACCGCGTACGTCGAGGAGCGGCCCCGCACCCCGAAGGAGCTGCGGGTCCGCCTGCTCCGGGAGTGGCCGGACGCCGATCCCCAGGCCCTCACCGTCGCCGCCCGCTGTCTGCTGCCGCTGGTGCAGGTCACCCCGCGCGGGCTGTGGCGGCGCTCCGGGCAGGTCGCGCTCACCACCGCCGAGGCGTGGTTCGGCGGGCCCGACGACGGGGCGGCCGCGATCGACGAGACCGTGCTGCGCTACCTCGGCGCCTTCGGGCCCGCCTCCGTCAAGGACATGCAGACCTGGTGCGGGCTGACCCGGCTGCGGCCCGCCTTCGAACGGCTCCGGCCCCGGCTGCTCACCCTCCGGGACGAGGACGGCACCGAACTCTTCGACCTGCCCGACGCGCCCCGCCCGGACGAGAACGTCCCCGCCCCGCCCCGCTTCCTGCCCGAGTACGACAACCTGCTGCTCTCCCACGCCGACCGGCGCCGCGTCGTCCCCGAGGCGTACCGGACCCGCGTCTGGACCGGCAACCAGGCCCACCGCACCTTCCTCCTCGACGGACTCCTCGCCGGGATCTGGCACCTGGAGGAGACCGCGGCACGCACCACCCTCACCGTCGAGCCCTTCGGCCGGATCACCCGCGCCGACCGCGCCGCGCTCACCGCGGAGGCCGAACGGATCCTCCGCCTCACCGTGCCCGACGGCGGCGCGTACGACCTCGCCTTCCGCGCGTAGCACGGACCGCTCCGGCGGCGCGCCCGGCCGTCACGCCCGGCACGGACCGGCTGTGGCGGCGCGCGCCCGTCACGCCCGGCACGGACCGCTCCGGTGGTGCGCCCGCCCGTCGCGCCCGGTACGGGCCGCTCTACGGCAGCGCGCCCGCCCGCCGTGCCGCCACCACCGCCTCCAGACGGGTGTGCGCGCCCAGTTTCCGCATCGCCGAACGCAGATAGCCCTTGACGGTCTCCGGGCGCAGCCCGAGGCGCCGGGCCGCCGCCGCGTTCGTCGCGCCGGAGGCGACCGCCGCCAGGACGTCGGTCTCGCGCGGGGTCAGCGCCACGCCCGGGACCGGCGCCGGCCGGCCGCCCGCCGTCTCCAGCCGGCCGCAGACGGCGAGCAGCCGGGCCCGCAGCTCCGGGTCGGCGACCTGCGGGGCGAGGGCCCGCAGCTCGCCGTGGGCGCGCCGGACCTCCTCCCACGACGGGCCGGGCGCCTCCGCCGGCTCCGCCAGGCGCCGCACCTCGTCCCGTACCGCCAGCGCCTGCTCCACGTCCCGGGCCGCCGCCACCGCCGCGTCGAAGACCCGCTCGCCGAGCGGCAGCGCGTCGCGCAGCGCCCCGTACAGCACGCCGCGCACCTGCCGCCGGACGACCACCGGCACCGCGATCACCGACCGCAGGCCCTCCGCCGACACCGGCAGGTCGTACTCGTGGGTGATGTGCCGGGCCACCGGGTAGTCGGTGACCGCGCACGGGCGGGCCAGCGCCAGGCACTTCCCGCCCAGGCCGTTGCCGGGGGAGACCGCCAGGCCCCGGAGCGCCGGGGTCACCGCCCCGTGCAGCTCGGCGATCCGCAGCGGCCGGCCGCCGTCCGGCACGAGGCCGCCGAAGACCACGGGCAGCCCGCTGCCGCGCCGCAGCCGCAGCAGCGCGGCCCGCAGCTCCACCGCTTCGATCCGC
This sequence comes from Streptomyces sp. NPDC035033, assembly GCF_040636735.1. Lineage (NCBI taxonomy): Bacteria > Bacillati > Actinomycetota > Actinomycetes > Kitasatosporales > Streptomycetaceae > Streptomyces > Streptomyces sp. NPDC035033. The sequence continues at coordinate 15,293 of NZ_JBEZUZ010000101.1, forward strand.
TCGGACACGGAGAACTCTCCTTCACCCACTCCATCACCCCCGAACGGGGGTAGTGAGACCTGGGTCACCGATTACACGATGGGCGGGACCGGTCCCGCAACGAGGAGGACACATGACGGCTACCAGCGCGACCGAGGAGTTCCGGACCGCCCGGGACTTCCTGCTCCGGCACCGCGAGGACTACGCGGCGGCGTACGAGGGTTTCGCCTGGCCCCGTCCCGACCGGTTCAACTGGGCGCTGGAGTGGTTCGACGTCATCGCCGAGGGCAACGACCGCACCGCCCTGCACATCGTCGAGGAGGACGGCTCCGAGGCGAAGGTGAGCTTCGCGGAGATGTCCGCCCGCTCGAACCGGGTCGCGAACTGGCTGCGCGCCCAGGGCGTCCGCGCCGGCGACCGGATCATCGTGATGCTGGGCAACCAGACCGAGCTGTGGGAGACGATGCTCGCCGCGATGAAGCTGCGCGCCGTCGTCATCCCCGCCACCCCGCTCCTCGGCCCCGCCGACCTCCGCGACCGGGTGGAGCGCGGCCGGGCCCGGCACGTGATCGCGCGCGCCGAGGACACCGCCAAGTTCGACGACGTCCCCGGCGACTACACCCGCGTCGCGGTCGGCGGCGACGGGGTGACCTGGCTGGGGTACGAGCACGCCGCCCACGCGTCGGAGGTCTTCGAGCCCGACGGCGGCACCTCCGCCCACGACACGCTGATGCTCTACTTCACCTCCGGCACCACCGCCCGCCCCAAGCTCGTCGAACACACCCACCTCTCCTACCCGGTGGGCCATCTGGCGACGATGTACTGGATCGGGCTCAAGCCCGGCGACGTGCACCTCAACATCTCCTCGCCGGGCTGGGCCAAGCACGCCTGGTCCAACCTCTTCGCCCCCTGGAACGCCGAGGCGACCGTCTTCATCCACAACTACACCCGCTTCGACGCGGGCCGGCTCATGGCCGAGATGGAACGGCACGGCGTCACCTCCTTCTGCGCCCCGCCCACCGTGTGGCGGATGCTCATCCAGTCCGACCTGAGCCGGCTGACCACCCCGCCGCGCGAGGTGGTCGCCGCCGGCGAGCCGCTGAACCCCGAGGTCATCGAGGCGGTCCGGCGCGCCTGGGGCGTCACCATCCGCGACGGCTTCGGGCAGACCGAGACCGCCGTCCAGGTCTCCAACAGCCCCGGCCAGCGCCTCAAGGAGGGCTCCATGGGCCGTCCGAGCCCCGGCTACGCGGTCACCCTGGTCGACCCGGTCACCGGCCGCCCGGACGCCGACGAGGGCGAGATCTGCCTCGACCTGTCCGTCAACCCCGTGGGCCTGATGACCGGTTACCACGGCGACCCGGAGAAGACGGCGGAGGCGATGGCCGACGGCCACTACCGCACCGGCGACATCGCCAGGCGCGACGAGGACGGCTACCTCTTCTACGTGGGGCGCGGGGACGACGTCTTCAAGGCCAGCGACTACAAGATCAGCCCGTTCGAGCTGGAGAGCGCGCTCCTGGAGCACGAGGCCGTCGCCGAGGCCGCCGTCGTCCCCGCGCCCGACCCGCTGCGGCTCGCCGTCCCGAAGGCGTACGTCGTCCTCGCCGAGGGCTTCAAGCCGGACGCCGAGACCGCCCGGTCCCTCTTCGCCCACTCGCGGGCCGTGCTCGCCCCGTACAAGCGGGTCCGCCGCATCGAGTTCGCCGAACTGCCCAAGACCGTCTCCGGCAAGATCCGCCGGGTCGAGCTGCGCCGCCTCACCGCCGAAGGGGCCTCCACCGGCCCGGAGTTCACCGAAGGGGACCTGGCATGACGGAGACCGGGCTCAGCTACGCGCACGGGGTGTCGGACACCCCGCTGCTCGGCGACACCATCGGCGCCGACCTCGACCGGGCCGTCGCCACCTGGCCCGACCGGGAGGCCCTGGTCGACCTCGGGGACGGACGCCGCTGGACCTACGCCGAGTTCGGCGCCGACGTCGACCGGATCGCCGGGGCGCTGCTCGGCAGCGGCGTCCGCAAGGGCGACCGGGTCGGCATCTGGGCGGTGAACCGCGCCGAATGGGTCCTCGTCCAGTACGCGACCGCCCGCGTCGGCGCCGTCATGGTCACCATCAACCCGGCCTACCGCGCCCACGAACTCGCCTACGTCCTGCGCCAGTCGGGGATCTCGCTGCTCTTCGCCTCGCTCTCCCACAAGACCAGCGACTACCGGGCGATGGTCGACGAGGTGCGGGGGGAGTGTCCGGAGCTGCGGGAGGCGGTGTACTTCGGCGACGCGAGCTGGGAGGAGTTCGCGGCCCGCCCGTCCGGCGGGCTCGTCCCCGAACCGCTCGCCGCCGACGAGCCGGTCAACATCCAGTACACCTCGGGCACCACCGGCTTCCCGAAGGGAGCCACCCTCTCCCACCACAACATCCTCAACAACGGCTACTTCGTGGGCGAGATGATCGCCTACACCGAGCGGGACCGGATCTGCGTGCCCGTCCCCTTCTACCACTGCTTCGGCATGGTGATGGGCAATCTGGCGGCCACCTCGCACGGCGCCTGCATCGTGATCCCGGCCCCCTCCTTCGACCCGGCCGCGACCCTCCGCGCCGTCCAGGAGGAGCGCTGCACCTCCCTGTACGGCGTGCCGACCATGTTCATCGCCGAGCTGAACCTCCCGGACTTCGCGACGTACGACCTCTCCTCCCTCCGCACCGGCATCATGGCGGGCTCGCCGTGCCCGGTGGAGGTGATGAAGCGGGTGGTCGCGGAGATGAACATGGCCGAGGTGTCGATCTGTTACGGCATGACGGAGACCTCGCCGGTCTCCACCCAGACCCGCCGCGACGACGACCTGGAGCGCCGCACCGGCACGGTCGGCCGGGTCATGCCGCACGTCGAGGTGAAGGTGGTCGACCCGGCCACCGGCCTCACCGTCCCGCGCGGCACCGCGGGCGAACTGTGCACCCGCGGCTACGGCGTGATGCTCGGCTACTGGGGCGAGCCGGCGAAGACGGCCGAGGTCGTCGACGCCGGCCGCTGGATGCACACCGGCGACCTGGCGGTGATGCGGGAGGACGGCTACGTCCGGATCGTCGGCCGCATCAAGGACATGATCATCCGCGGCGGCGAGAACGTGTACCCGCGCGAGATCGAGGAGTTCCTGTACGGGCACCCCAAGATCGCCGACGTGCAGGTCGTCGGCGTCCCCGACGAGCGGTACGGCGAGGAGATCCTGGCCTGCGTGATCCCCCGCGACCCGGCCGACCCGCCGACCCCCGACGAACTCGCCGCCTTCTGCCGCGACCGCCTCGCCCACTACAAGGTCCCGCGCCGCGTCGAGATCCTCTCCGAGTTCCCCATGACGGTGAGCGGCAAGGTGCGGAAGGTCGAACTGCGCGAGCGGTACGGAGCCTAGACCGGGTCCCGCGTCAGGTCGCGGCGCATGCAGACGCGGGGCCAGGCCGCCAGGCCGTGGGCGGCCTCGGCCCGGCCGATGGCGCGCAGCCCGTCGGTGAGGGCCGGGTCCTCGTCGGCGAGGGGGCGGAAGCCGAGGCGGGCGTAGTACGGGGCGTTCCACGGCACTTCGGCGAAGGTCGTCAGGGTCAGGGCCGTCAGGCCCTCCCGCCGCGCGACCTCGGCCAGGTGCTCGATCAGCGCCCGGCCGACGCCCCGGCGGGCCGCGGCCGGGTGGACGGAGACCTGCTCGATGTGGGCGGCGCCGTCCACGGTGTCCGCGAGCAGGTAGGCGACGGGACGGTCGGCCCCGTCGACCGCCACCCACGCCCGGCCCGCCGCGCGGTAGCCCTCCAGGACGTCCAGCGACGGGGGTTCGTCGTCGGCGATCGCCGCCATGCCGAGGGTGCGGAAGGGTTCGCCCGCCGCGCGCTCGATGGACCGGAGCAGCGGGAGTTCGGACGGTGCGACGGCTCGGATGCGCATACGCCAGTATGGCCCGCCGCCTCCGGGGGCGTGCCGCCGAGGCGGCGCGGCTCCGGCGCGACGACCACCAGGCGAGGGCGGTGAGGGCGAGCGCGACGGCCACCAGGACCCCGGCCGTCGTCCGGAAGGCCGCCGGCCAGGCCGCGGCGCCGGGCTCCGCCGTCCCGCCGCCGGGGGAGAGCCGCGCGTACAGGACGAGCCCGGTGAGCGCGACGCCGAGCGCGCCCGCCGCCTCCTGCGCCGTCCCCAGCACCCCCGCCGCCGTGCCGGTCAGCCGCGCCCGCACCCCCGCGAGGGCGGACGACGTGAGCGGCGCCATCAGCAGCCCCATGCCGGTCCCGGTCACCGCGAGGCCCACGACCAGCCCGACCGGCACCCCCGTCGGCCCCACCGCCGCCGCCGACCGGCCGACCAGCGCGAGCCCCGCCGCGAGCACCGCCCCGCCCAGCACCGGCAGCCGGCCGCCGAACCGTCCCGTGAGCCGCCCGGTCAGCAGCGAGGCGGGCAGGAAGGCGGCGTTGAGCGCCATGCTCACCAGGCCCGCCGTCGCCGGCGCCAGGCCCCTCCCCTCCTGGAGGAAGAGCGCCAGGGCGTACGTCAGGCCGGCGGAGCCGCCGTACAGCAGGACGACCGCCACCACGCCCCGGGCGAACCCCGGCTCCCGGAAGACCGCCGGGTCGAGCAGCGGACCGCGCCCCGCCGCGGCCCGGCGCCGCTGGTGCGCGGCGAACCCCGCGAACAGCGGCAGGGAGAGGCCCAGGCTCAGCCACGTCCAGGCCGGCCAGCCCGCCTCCCGCCCCACCACCAGCGGCAGCACCAGCGCCACGAGGCCGGCCGCCGACAGCAGCGCCCCGACCGGGTCGAGCCCCCGGCCCCGCCCCCGGTCCCGCGCCGCGCGCCCGGCCGGCAGCAGCCCCACCAGGGCGAGCGCGAGCCCGCCGAGCGGCACGTTGACGAGGAAGCAGGCCCGCCAGCCGAGCCCGCCCGGATCCATCCCGAGCAGCAGCCCGCCGACGGCCTGCCCGCTCGTCCCGGCGACCCCGACGGTCGCCCCGTACCAGGCGAAGGCACGCGCCCGGGCGTCTCCCGGGTACAACTCCTTGATCAGGGACAGGACCTGAGGGGCCATCAGGGCGGCCCCCGCGCCCTGCGCGATCCGCCCGGCCACCAGGATCCCCGGCCCGGCCGCCAGGCCGCACAGCGCGGACGCGGCCGTGAAGAGCGCGAGTCCGGCCGCGAAGACGCGCCGCGGCCCGTACAGGTCGCCCAGCCGCCCCGCGGTGATCAGCCCGATCGCGTACGCGAGCCCGTACCCGACCAGGACGGCCTGGAGGGCGGCCGGACCGGCGCCGAGGTCCTGCCGGGTGGCCGGCGCCACCGCGTTCACGATGAAGAAGTCCAGGGTCGTCATGAACACCGCGGCGAGCAGCACCGGCAGGGCGAACCGGCGGCCCCGCCCCGCGGTCCGGGCGGCGGCGTCCGTTCCCGCGTGGGGGGCGGTGGCGATGGCGGTGTCGGGGCGGGCGGCGGGCGGCATGCGGGTCTCCTGACCGGGGGCGCGGGGAAGGGGCGGGACGTACGGGGGCGGGGCTCCCGGGGCGGCCGTGGAGGCCCGCTCCGGAAGCCCCGCCCGGGGGTGTCGGCTCAGTGGCCGACCGGCACGTGCGCCTTCCGCTCCTGTGCCGGCAGCTCCTCGCCGGAGGCGGCTCCCGCCCGGCCGGTGCGGTGGAGCAGCAGGAGCAGGGCGGTGCCCAGGCCGGCCAGGGCGAAGACGGCGGTGGCGAGGAAGCCGGCCCGGAAGCCGTCGTTCAGGCCCGCCGGGTCCGTGCCGGTGGCGTGGGCGAAGGCCACCGAGGAGGCGATCGCGATGCCCAGCGCGGCGCCGATCTGGAAGACCGCGTTGTTGATGCCGGAGACCAGGCCGGACTCCTCGGGCTTGGCGCCGGTCAGCGAGGCGATCGACGCGGCCACGTTGGTGGAGCCGATGCCGGTGCCGAAGACGACCAGACCGAAGAAGAGGTCGCTCCAGTAGCCGCCGTTCGGGTCGATCCGGGTGAGCAGCAGCAGACCGCCGGAGAGCAGCGTCATGCCGACGACGGCGATCGGCTTGTAGCCGACCTTCGCCACCAGACGGGCGCTGACGTTGGCGCCGACGATCGACATCACGGCGTACACCGCGGTCGAGAGGCCGAACTGCACGGCGCTGTAGCCGAGCACCTGCTGGGCGTAGAGGGAGGTGATGAGCGCTCCGCCGTAGACCGCCATGGCGACGATGGCCATCAGGACGTTGCCGCCGACGACCGTCGGCGAGCGGAAGACGCCCAGCGGGACCAGCGGGGCCTTCGACCGGCGCTCGATGACGGTGAAGACGACGAGGAGCGCGGCGGCGGCGACCAGCATGCCGACGGTCCGGACGCTGCCCCAGCCGACGAGCGGGGCCTCGGAGACCGCGTAGACCAGGAGGGCGATCGCGGCGGTGACGGTGGCGGCGCCGGCCGGGTCGAAGCGGCGCCGGCCCGGACGGACCGGGGTCTCCTCGAGCAGGCGCGGCCCGAGGACCAGCACCGCGAGGACGACCGGCACGTTGATGAAGAAGACCCACGGCCAGCCGAGGCCGTCGGTGATCGGGCCGCCGATGAGCAGGGCGGCGGTGGCGCCGAACGCGCCGACACCGGTCCAGATGCCCAGGGCCTTGTTGCGCTCCGGGCCCTCGGCGAAGGTGTGCATGAGCACGGCCATCGCGGTCGGCGTCATCACGGCGGCGGCGACGCCCTGGAGGACGCGGGCGGTGATCAGCACCTCGTCGCTCCAGGCCAGGCCGCACAGGACCGACGCGATGCCGAACAGGGCGGTGCCGTACAGGAACATCCTCCGGCCGCCGAGCAGATCGGCGGTCCGCCCGCCGAACATCAGCAGTCCGCCGAAGCTCAGCAGGTAGGCGCTCATCACCCACTGGACGCCGCCGGCCGCGAAGCCGAGCTCGCTCTCGATGGCGGGCAGCGCCAGCATGACGATCTGCGAGTCGACGATCACCATGAAGAACGAGGCCACCAGCAGGGTGAGCGCCCACCATCTGCTCCGGTCGGGCCTGTCGGGGCCCGCTGGCTCCTTCGCCGGCTTGCGGGCTCCGAGTCGTTCGGTACGCGTGGTGCGGGAGAGGTGTGACAAGGGGTGCTCCGTCCATGGATCCCCACGCGCCTCGCGGGGCGGGGGAGTTGACAGGTCCGAGCCGTTCTCCGCGGGCCGCGGCGGCTTCGCGAGAACCACTCTGGACCCCGCCCCTCACGGCGCTCTCACGGCGAACTCCCGCCCCGGGACGGGATTCTCACGGCCCCTCACGGACGCTCACAAAACCGTCGCACGGCCTCTCCCGGAGCCCCGGGCCGTCTCCCGTCCCGGCCGGCGGGAGCCGTGGGTTACTGTGCGGCCATGCGCTTCCGGGTACTGGGTCTGCTTGAGGTGTCGACCACGGACGGCAGACCCGTTCCGGTCACGGAACCCAAGGTCCGCGCCCTCCTGGCCGACCTGCTCCTCCACGCGGGCCGCCCCGTCCCCGCCCACCGGCTCGTCGACGACCTGTGGGGCGAGGAGCCGCCCGGCAGGCCCGCCGCGGCCCTCCAGACCAAGGTCTGGCAGCTCCGCCGCACCCTGGAGGCCGCGGAAGCCGGCGGTCGCGCCCTGCTCCTCTCCCGCGCCCCCGGCTACCTCCTCGACGTACCCCCGGACCGGATCGACGCCGGGCGCTTCGCCGACCTCGCGGCCCGGGCCCGCGCCGTCGCCGAACCGGCCGCCCGGCTCGCCCTCCTCACCGAGGCCCTCGCCCTGTGGCAGGGCCCCGCGTACACCGAGTTCGCCCACGAGGACTTCGCCCGGCAGGCCGCCCGGCGGCTGGAGGAACAGCGGGTCTCCGTCCTGGAGGAGCAGGCCGACGCCCGGCTGGCCCTCGGCGAACACGACGCGCTCGCCGACGAGCTCGTCGGCCTCGTCGCCGCCCACCCCCTGCGGGAACGCCTCCACGGCCTCCACCTGCGCGCCCTGTACCGGGCCGGCCGTCAGACCGAGGCCCTCGACGGCTACGAGCGGCTGCGCACCCGGCTCCGCGACGAACTCGGCATCGACCCCGGCCCCGAACTCACCGCCCTCCACGGGGCGATGCTCCGCCAGGACCCCGCCCTCGCCGCGCCGCCCATACCGACCCCCGCCGCCCCGGCCGGACCGCTCCCCGGCTCTCCGTCCCCCCAGCCCTCTCCGGCCGTACCGCTCCCCGCGGCCACCCCGCCGGAGACCCCCGCGCACGCCCCCGAGCCCCCCGCCCCCACCCGGCCCGCCGGCAATCTGCCCGTGCCCCTCACCGACCTCGTCGGCCGTACCGGTGACCTCGCCGAGCTCCGGGCCCTGCTGTCCGACGCGGCCTCCCGCAGCCGGCTGATCACCCTCACCGGCCCCGGGGGCGTCGGCAAGACCCGTCTCGCCCTCGAAGCGGCCGCCCGGAGCGCGGGCGACTTCCCCGACGGCACCTGGCTCGTCGAGCTCACCACCCTCACGGCCGCTCCGGCTCCTCCGGCCGCTCCGGCCGCCCCGGACGGCGCCGCCCACCTCGTCGCCGCCACCCTCGGCATGCGCGACGACACCGGTCCGGACGCGGGGCCGGACGGCGGCGCCGGCTCGCCCGCCGAGCGCCTCGCCGCCGCCCTCGGGCCCCAGCGGGCCCTGCTCCTGCTGGACAACTGCGAGCACGTCGTCGACGGCGTCGCCGCGCTCGTCGGCACCCTCCTCGCCCGCGCGCCCCGGCTGCGGATCCTCGCCACCAGCCAGGAACCCCTCGGCATCGCGGGCGAGATCCTCCGCCCGGTCGCGCCCCTCGACCTCCCCGGGGCCGGGGAGACCGGGCCCGACGGCCTCCACCGGGCCGACGCGGTACGGCTCTTCGTCGCCCGGGCCCGGGCCGCCGACCCCCGCTTCGCCCTCACGGAGGCCAACGCCCCGGCCGTCGCCGCCCTCTGCCGCCGCCTCGACGGCATCCCCCTCGCCCTCGAACTCGCCGCGACCCGCGTCCGCACCCTCGGCGTCCAGGAGCTCGCCGCCCGCCTCGACGACCGGTTCCGCCTCCTCGCCGCCGGCGGCGGCCGCCGGGACGTCCCGGCCCGCCAGCGGACCCTGCGCGCCGTCATCGACTGGAGCTGGGAGCTGCTGACCGCCCCCGAGCGGGCGGTGCTCCGCAGGATCGCCGTGCACACGGACGGCTGCTCCCTCGACGCCGCCGAGGCCGTCTGCGCCGGGGGCGAGGTCGACGGGGCCGAGGTGCTCGACCTCCTCGCCCGCCTCGTCGACCGCTCCCTCGTCGTCGCGGCCGACACCCCCGGCGGCGTCCGCTACCGGCTGCTCGAATCGGTCGCCGCGTACGGGCTCGAACGCCTCGACGAGGCGGGGGAGACCGAGGCCGTACGGCTCCGCCACGCCCGCCACCACCTGGCGCTCGCCGTGGCCGCCGCCCCCTTCCTGCGGGGCGGGGAGCAGCGCGTCCGGCTCGAACGGCTCGACGCCGAGGCCGGGAACCTCCGCGCCGCGCTGGAGACCTTCGTCCGCCGCGGCGCGGCCGACGAGGCGCTGCGGCTCGTCCTCGCCCAGTCCTGGTACTGGTTCCTGCGCGGCCGGCTGGGCGAGGCGGTGCGCGCCTTCGACGCGGCCCTGGCCGTCCCGGCCGACGGGGCCGCCGGGTGCGCGGCCCGCCGGGCCGACGCCACCGTCCACCGCGCCGCCTTCGCCCTCCACTCCGGGGACGCCGACGGAGCGGCGGCCGCCGCGGCCGCCTTCCCGCTGGTCGACGGCATCACCGACCCCCGCGACCGCGCCCACGCGCTGTGGCTGCTCTCCTTCACCCTGTACGGCTCCGGGGACGTCGCCTCCAACCAGGACCGGGTCGACGCCGCCCTGGCCGCCTTCGACGAGCTGGGCGACGCCTGGGGCAGGGCGGCGGCGCTCTCCCTGCGGGCCGGCCACCGCCTGCTCCTGGGCGAGCTGCCGGACGCGGCGCGGGACGCGGAGACCGCCCTCGGGCTCTTCCGCGACCTCGGCGACCGCTGGGGCCAGCTCAGGGCCGGCGACACCCTCGCCACGCTCGCCGAGATCGGCGAGGACTACGACGGGGCCGCCCGGCTGCACCGGGACGGACTGCGCATGTCCGAGGAGCTCGGCCTGTGGACCGACCTCTCCTACAAGTGGTCCGGCCTCGGCCGGATCGCCCTGCTCACCGGCGCGTACGCCGACGCGCGCCGGTTCCACGAGCGCGGACTGCGCCTCGCCACCGAGCAGGCCCACAAGCGCGGCGAGCAGTTCGCCGAGACGGGCCTCGCGCTGGTCGCCCGCCGGGAGGGGCGCCTGGACGACGCCGAGGCGCACCTGACGCGGTGGACCGCGTGGCTGCGCGCCGTGTACGGCGGCCCCGGGACCGCGCTGGTGATGGCCGAGCTCGGTTTCGTCGCCGAGCAGCGCGGCGACGCGGCCACCGCCCGCGCCCGGCACCTCGCCGGTCACGCCGCGGCCCGCGAGGCGGGCGACCCGCGGGCGCTCGCCCTCGCCCTCGAAGGGCTCGCGGGCGTCGCCGTCCTGACGGGGGACCACGCCCGCGCGGCGCGGCTGCTCGGCGCGGCGGCCGCGGCCCGCGCCTCGGTGGGACGGCCGCTGCCCCGGAGCGAGAGCGGCGACGTCGACCGGATCGGCGCCGCCGCCCGCGCCGCGCTCGGCGAGAGCCGCTATCGGGCCGAGGTCACCGCGGGCCGTGCCCTCGCGCCCACCGACCCGGCGCTCCTGGCCGGCTTCTGACGCCGGGCCGGGGCGGGGGCGCGTCCCGGCGGCCGAGCAGGCCCCCGTCGCGGGAGAAGCGGGGCAGGAACAGGGCGAGGGCCGGGTCTCCGTACAGCGCCACGTACAGCTGGACCAGGCGTCCGTCCGTCACCTCCCGCCGGTGGGCGGGCAGCGGGTGCCGCTCCCGCAGCTCGGCCAGGAGCCGCCGCGCGGCCCGGGTGGCCGGCGGCAGCCGCCGCCCAGGCCGGCGTGGCCGACGATCTCGCCGGGCCGCAGGGCGAGGTCGAGGGGGGCGAACTCGCCGTCCCGGGTGAGGCCCTCGATCCGGAGGACGGGGTCCCG
>NZ_JBEZUZ010000102.1:0-25668 GCF_040636735.1 Streptomyces sp. NPDC035033
CGCGGCCGCGCGGGCGGGCGGGCGGGGGGCCGGCGGGCGCCGCCCCCCCCCCCCCCGAAGGTGACGCGGGCGGCGCCGAGGCTGCCGAGCCGGCTGGGCGAGGCGTTGCCGGGGCGGTACAGGGCGTTGAGCGGCCTGTCGACGCCGTTGGCCAGGTCGGGGAGCAGCTCCTCGGGGGCCAGGATCGGGTAGACGACGTCCGCGCCGGCGCCGATGTACAGGCAGGCGCGCTTGACCGCCGACTCCACCGAGCGGTCGCCGAACAGGAAGGTGTCGATCCGGGCGTTCAGCACCAGACGGTCACCGGCCGCGACGCTGACCTCGGAGAGCCACTCCGCGTGCTGCTCGGCGTCCTTGAGCCGCCCGGCCGTGGAGTCCTCGAGGTTGCAGCCGACCACTCCCGCGTCGAGCAGCCGCTCGACGATCTCGGCCGGGGCGAGGCCGTAGCCGGCCTCGATGTCCGCCGTCACGGGTACGTCGACGGAACGGGCGATCCGTCCGATCGCGGCGAACATCTCGTCGGCCGGGGTGTCCTCGCCGTCGTCGTAGCCGAGCACGGCGGCGACCGCCGCGCTGGACGTCGCCAGCGCGGTGAAGCCGGCCTCGGCGAACGCGCGTGCGCTGACCGCGTCCCAGACGTTGGGGATGACCAGCGGATCGCCGGGTTCGGTCCGGTCGTGACGTGCCAGGAACTCTCCGGCACGGGTGGCCACCATCAGGCGGTCTCCTCTTCGTCGTCGAGGGGGGACGGGTGGCAGAGTCACACCGTCGCCCAGGTGGTCCCCCGGCCGGTGACCGGGGAGGCGGCGTACAGGGCCGCGAGTTCGAAAGCGACGTCCAGTGACTGACCGAGGTTCAGCCGGGGGTCGCAGACGGTCTCGTAGCGGGTCGGCAGATCCTGGGGCCGGATCTCGTAGGTGCCGCCCAGGCATTCTGTGACATGATCACCCGTCAGTTCCAGGTGGACGCCGCCGGGATGGGTTCCCAGGGACCGGTGGACCTCGAGGAATCCCTCGATCTCGTCCAGCACGTCGTCCAGCCGGCGGGTCTTGTGGCCGGTCGGCGAGGACACGGTGTTGCCGTGCACGGGATCGCAGATCCAGGCGACCTCGGCGCCGGCCGCCGTCACCTTCGCCACCAGGTCCGGCAGCAGGTCGCGCACCGCGCCGGCGCCCATCCGGCTGATGAAGGTCAGCCGGCCGGGCTCGCGGTCCGGGTCGAGCAGGTCGATCAGGCGCAGCGCGTCGTCCGGGGTGCTGGACGGGCCGAGCTTGACGGCGATCGGGTTGCGCACCTGGGCGGCGAAGGCGACGTGCGCCCCGTCCGGCCTGCGGGTGCGCTCGCCGATCCAGAGCAGGTGGCCGGAGAGGGCGTAGCGGCCCGTCGGGGTGGTACGGCACAGCGCGCGCTCGTACTCCAGGACGAGGGCCTCGTGGCTGGTCCAGAACTCGCCGCCGTCGGCGGCGGTGAGTTCGCTCAAGTGTCCGATGATCTGTCCGGACGCGTGGTAGACACGTCGCAACCGGTCCGGGTCCGGAGTGCGGTCGGCGGCGGTGAAGGCCGGCCCGTTGATCATGTCCCCTCGGTAGGAAGGGAGTTCGATGCCGTCGTGCCGTTCGGTCGGGTGGGACCGCGGTTTGGCGAACTGGCCGGCGATGCGGCCCAGTCGGATCACGGGGAGCCCGGCCGCCTCGGAGATGACCGCGGCCATGAGGTTCAGGGTGCGGTACTTGGCCGCGGTGGTGTCCGGGCCGACCTCGGCGAGGCTCTCGGCGCAGTCGCCGCCCTGGAGCAGGAAGGCCTCGCCGCGGGCGACCGCCGCCAGTCGTTCCCGCAGGCGGTCGCACTCCTCGGCCGCGACGAGCGCGGGGAGGGCGGCGATGTCGTCCGCGACCGCGCGCAGCGCGCCGGGATCGGGCCAGTCGGGCTGCTGCGCGGCGGGCGGGCCGGCCGCGGCGGAGGTGTGGTTCGGGTTCATGGGGTATCGCCCCTTCGTGCGCCGGGGTCCGGCGCGGCTCTCGCGCTGCCCCGGCGGGTTCGTCCGGCACCGGGCGGCCGTCGGGATTCCCGCGGCCGAAGGGTGTCCCGGTGCCGAACTCGTCCTTCGGTTCGGGAGGGTGCAGTGAGGCAGTGGTGCGAGCGGAGGGGTGCGCGGGCGAGTCGGGCCGAAGGCGGATCAGCTCGTCCGGCGCGGGCCGGGGACGGCGTTCCAGCCCACGTCCTCGGGATCGGCGGGGCGCCCGGCCGTGACCGGCCCGGGCCGGGTCGCGGAGGAGGGTCTGGGTGTGGTGCGGCGCATTTCACGGAGTGTCATCGAATTTCCCCCCAGTTGATTCACCGTATTAAAAGGAGGTTGCGCTTCCAGTATTTCACTGGGCATGCCGGTCATGAATGGGAAATGAAATCTGCCCGACCGGTCCCGGCGCTCCCCGGGAGCAACTATGCGCCCCTCTCGACTGGTCGAACAAGATCGCCGATACTTCGGTTAGGTGCACTTCGGCGAAACGAAGGATGCAAATGCGAATACATTGGAATAAATCAGACACCATGGGTTTAGTCGCGCTGTCCGCCGCCGATGCCGGGAGCGACTCCGTCGCCATCACCCTGCCACCCGACGACCCGGCTTGCCGCGAGGCGCTGGTCCGGGTCGGAGAAGCCCTGGGGGACCTGTCCCGGGCCGTCTCCCTCAGGGCCGGCCGAACTCCGGGCGGGGCCCTGAGACCGCCCGAACCGGCCGTTCCGGCAAGGGGAGTCGGCTTCGAGACCATCGACGGTCTGCCCGAGATCAACGACGCGATCCAGGATCTGCTCGACGGCGTCACCTCCGAGATCCTCACCGCCCAGCCCGACGGGCCGCGCCCGAGCGCGGTGCTGGGCGAGGCGCTGGACGCGGTGCGCGACCGGATCGCGGCGGGCGTCTCCATGCGGACGCTCTACCAGCACAGCACGCGCTTCGACGAACCCACCAAGGAATACGTCCGGGCGGTCACGTCGTACGGCGCGCAGGTGCGCACTCTGGCGGAGTTCTTCGACCGGATGATCATCGTCGACCGGCGGGTCGCGCTGATTCCCGCGAACGCGGCGCGCACCTCGGCCGTGCTGATCACCCTCCCGGCCGTGGTGTACTTTCTCGCCGACATCTTCGAGCGGGCCTGGGACCGGGCGGAATTGTATCCATTTCTTCCGGTGCGGGCGGCGGATGCGGCGCCCGAGGTCATTCCGGCGATTCGCGGATCGATCCAGAAACTGCTCATCGAGGGCAGATCGGACAAGGAGATCGCGCGGAGGCTCGGCCTCAGCCTGCGTTCCCTGCAGGCGCACGTCGCCCGGCTCAAGGAGGAGCACGGTGCCGAGCACCGGCTCCAACTGGGCTACCTGTTGGGTCTTCAGGGCAGTGCCGTGGTCGCCGGGGAGAGCGACCACGCCCCCTCCTGACCCGGCGGCCGTGAAAAGTGCGGACCGGCCGGCGTGCAGTGCCGGCCGGTCCGCACCCCGGCGATCGGGCGGCGGCTCAGCCCCGCCCGTCGACCGGCTCCAGTACCAGCTCGTCCAGGAACCACCGCTCCAGAACCCGCAGCCGGTCCTCGCACTCCGCCCGGTCCGTGCCCGAGACCAGCGCGGTCAGCAGGAAGTCGGCGGAGAACGCCGCCTCCCGCATGGTCTGTCCCGGTCCGACGAACACCTGGTACTTCTCGACCCAGGGGAAGTCCGGCGGTCCCTCCGGAACGCGCACCACGCGGCCGGGACGCTTCATCAGCGCCAGCTGTCCGACCATGCGCCGCGGCGCGCGCTTCTCGGCGCCGAGCCACTCGGGCAGCGGCAGGCCCAGCTGCGCCCGGACCCAGGCCTCGCTGGGATCCACCGCGAACATGAGGCGGACGATGTCGCGGATCGCGGCGCCCCCGGTGCGGCAGGCGATCTCGCACAGCACCAGCTCGTCGCCGGGCGTGTGGAAGACCTCCGCGTGGAAGGCGAAGTTCTCCGGCCCGCCGAGCGCCGCCAGGGTCCGCTCGGTGAACTCGACCAGCCGGTGGGTCAGCGGATCGTCCGCGTCCAGGGTCAGGTCCAGCCGGCCGCCGGTGTCGGTGCGGTACGAGGCCAGCGCGTACTGGTACTGCGAGGGCCAGGCGAACGCCACCCGGCCGTCCACGACCAGCCCGTCCACATGGCACATCCGGCCCGGCACGAAAGCCTCGGCGAGCAGGTTCGGCAGGTGCGGTCCGTACAGGTCGAGCCCGTCGGCCAGGTACGCGTCCAGCTCCTCGCGGGACTCCAGGATGCGCAGGCCGACCGAGCCGGCGCTGTCCACCGGCTTGAGGACGAGGGGGAAGCCGTGCCGCTCGGCGAAGCCGATCAGCTCGGTGGCGCTCTCCACCTCCAGGTACGGGGCCACGGCCAGACCCGCGGCCGCCGCCCGGCGCTTCATCAGCGCCTTGTCCCGGTAGGGGAGCACGGTGTCCAACCGCTGCCCGGGCAGCCCGAGCACGTCGCGCAGCTCGGCGGCCCGCTCCAGGTCGCGCTCCTGGCAGGCGACGACGTGCGCCACCCCGTGCTCGCGCGCCCACTCCAGGGCGAGCGCCTCCACCTCTCCTCCGGTCTCGTACGCGTCCACGGCGGCGGTCCGCCGGTAGGCCCCGCCCTCGGGCGGCAACTCCTCCGAGACCAGGGCCAGGTGCTCGCGCGAGGCGATCAGCAGCAGATCGCCCTCGTAGTCCGCGAGCCAGTCGTGGTACGGGGTGCCCGCGAGCGAACCCCGGTGGTGCAGGACCAGCACGGTCATCTCAGTCCACCTCCGGGGACAGCGGGCCGGCCCCCGCCTGGGCCCGCACCAGTTCGCGGGCCGGGCGGAGCTCGGGGGCGTAGCGCACCGCGCGCACCAGCGGGTCCCCCTCCGGGCCCCGGACGGTCTCCACCACGTACGGGTGTCCCGGGTCGGCGGGCAGGCCGGCGAGCGGCGGGCCCGCCTCGCGCCGCACCTCACCGGTGACGGCCGGCTCGACGGTCAGACTCGGTACCACCGCGGGATCGGAGGGCAGCAGCCCGCCCGCCACCGTGGCGCGCAGCGCGGCCTCGTCGGCGAGCTCGGCGATCACCGCCCGGTCCGGGCCCCGGCGCGGCCGGACCGCCAGCGGGTAGCCCCACCGGTGCGCCCACCAGTACAGGTCGGCGACCCGTCGCACCTCCGCCAGGGGGGTCGTGGCGACTCCGGCCCGCGCCAGCAGGGCGTGCGCCGCCACCGAGTCGGCGAGGGCCAGCGCGGCCTTCCGGGACTGGCCGGGCAGACCGAGCCGCTCGCGCAGTCCCGCCGCCCGTATCTGGTCCTCCGGTGCGAGCGCGACCACCGCCCGGACCGGCGTCCGGGAGGCGGCGTCCAGGACGGCCGTCTCGGCCCCGGCGCCGCGGCCGTACCGCTCCACCACCGACACCCGCGCGAAGCCCGGGTGGACGCCCGCCCGGCCGGTGACCAGGTGCAGCTCCTCGCCGGCGTCGGCGAGCCAGCCGGGACAGCCGGCCGCGTGGCGACCGTCCGGGTCCAGGACGACGAGGGTCATCGGTCCTCGTCCTCGATCGACACGGTCAGCGCGGTGGCGAGCAGCTCCTCGCAGAGCGCGACCGCCGCGTCGGTGTCGGCGGCGGTGACGGCCAGCAGGCCGAGCCGGTCCCAGTTGTCCTGGATCGGCCGGATCACCGAACCGGGCCGGGCCGCCAGATCGAGGGCGAGCACCGACGGGTGGGCGCGCAGTTCGTCGGCGCCGTCGATCGCGGTGACCCGGCCGGGCCGGCCGACGATGCCGCGCACGCAGCCCGCCGCGACCGGCTCCGGGCGCTCCGTCATCGGCTCCACCAGGCCGAACGGCCAGGCGAGGGCGTAGCGGGTCAGGTCGACGCCGTACGCGGCCCGGACCAGTTCCGGGATGTGGTCGCCGCCCAGCCGGTTGTGGCCCTCGATGATCAGGGGCCCGCGCGAGCTGAGCCGCAGCTCGGTGTGGCTGGGGCCGTCGGTGATGCCGATCGCGTCGAGGAACTCGGCGACGGCGTCGGCGATGCGCTTCTCGTCCGCCGGGTCCAGCCGGGCCGGCTGGGCGTGCCCGAGCTCCACGAAGTGCTCGCCGCCGGTCAGCTTCTCGGTGATGGCGACCACGGTGTGCCGCCCGTGGAAGCTGAAGCCCTCGACGCTGAACTCGGGGCCGTCGATGTACTGCTCCATCAGGAACTCGGTGACCGCGTACATCGTGGAGCCGCGGTCCATGCCGGTCCGGCGGGCCGCGACGACCCGCTCCCACACCCCGTCCACGTCCTGCGGGCCGGTGACCCGGAACAGCGCGAAGCCGGCGGTCAGGTCCACCGGCTTGACCACGAACGGGTATCCGTGGGCGGCGCCGAACGCGGCCAGGCCGTCCCGGTCGGTGAGCGGCTCCGCGGCCACCGTGGGGGCGCCGACCGCGGCGAGGTGGCGGCGCATGGCGAGCTTGTCGCGGAGCAGCCGGGCCGGCTCGAAACCGGTGCCGCCGAGACCGAACATGTCGTTCACCCGGCCGGCGGGCTCAAGACCGGGTTCGGTGAGCGACAGCGCGGCGGAGAACTTCCAGATCGCGTGGGCGGCCCGGACGAGCGGCTCCAGCACCGACCAGTCGGTGTAGTCGGCGATCAGGGTGACGTCGGCGAGTTCGGCCTGCTCCGGACGGAACTTCTCCTTGTGCTGGATCAGGATCACGTTCAGCCCGAGCTCCTTGGCGATGCGCACGGGCTCGGTGAGGTGCCCGATCAGGAGCAGGGTCCGCTCGGGCCTCATCGGGGCGGCCGGGGCCGCGTGCACGGCGTTCAGGACGGCGGAGCCGGTCTCCACGCGCAGCAGCGCCTTCGCCTCGGCGGCCAGCCGTTCGGCCTCCTCGGCGCTGTCGCCCGCCACGATCACGTGGCCGTGCCGGGAGCCGGAGTGCCGGGTCGGCGGCAGCACGTCGCCCTCGGCGAACGGGAAGCGGACGCCGTGCACGTGCGGGAGCGCCTCGATCCGCGCCACGCCCTCCAGCCGGGTGATCCTGCCCGGCGGCAGGGAGAAGAACGAGATCGCGGCCGTCCGCTCGGCCGGGGTGGGCTCGGCGGTGCCGCCGACCAGCAGGTCGAAGATCGCCCCCTCGATGTCGAATCCGGTGGCGAGCCGGATGAGCGCGGGGATCCGGTCGCCGCCGAGCCGGGCCTGGGACTCCACCACGCGCGGGCCGTCGGCGGTGAGGATGACCTCGGTGTGGGCCGGGCCGAACCGGTACCCGGCCGCGTCCAGCACCGCGGTGACCAGCTCGCCGATCGCCTCGGCGTCGGCGTCCGGCAGGGGAGCGGGGAAGACGTGGCCGGTCTCCACGAACGCGGGGGCGGGCGTCTTGCGCTTGGCGGTGATGCCGACCACCCGGTGGCGGCCCCCGTGGGTGAGCGTCTCCACGCTGAACTCCGGTCCGCGCAGGTACTCCTCGACCAGCACCGGCCCCCGGTACGTGTGGGCGGCCAGCTCCCGCCGCCACGCGTCGAGGTCGCCGGGACCGGTCACCAGGCGCACCGCGGCGCTGCCCTGCAGCCGGGTCGGCTTCACCACCGCGGGCAGCTCGAAGCCGGCCAGCACGGCGTCCACCTCGTCGGGCGTGCCGGCGACCGCGGTGCGCACGGGGGACAGGCCGTGCTCGGCGAGCAGTTCGCGCAGCACCGCCTTGTCGTTGAGCCGGCGGAGCGCCTCCGGCGGGTTGAGGGCCAGCCCGAGGGCCTCGGCCTCCTCGGCGACGGCCACCATGGTGGCCTCCTCGCCCAGGTGCAGCAGGCAGCCGACGTCGTGGGCGAGGGCGGTCTCCCGGACCAGGCGGCGCAGCGCGGCCTCGTCCGAGAAGTCCACCCACAGCATCTCCTTGGAGACCTTCTCGACCCCCTGGAGGTAGGAGGCCGGCTGGAGCGTCGGGTCCCAGATCGACCAGACCTCGAAGCCGAGGGCGACCGCCTTCTCGACGAACTGGGTGTAGGGCTGCACCATCAGCAGCCGGTTGTTCGCGGGTGCCGCGTGCTCGGTCACGAAGGGCCCTTTCGTCACGGGTGCGGGGGTCATGCGCCGGCCTCGGCCTTCGGCTGTCCGGCCGCGGCGCGGGCGTCCTGGATCCGGAACAGCTGCAGGTACAGCAGGATCGCGGCCGCTCCGAAGGCCGCGTACAGCAGGGCCATCACCCAGGAGTCGACGACGGACCCGAGGATCACCGACAGGGAGCCGACCATGTAGCCGAGCCGTACGTGCAGCCCGTAGGCGGCCATGTACTTGGTGCGGGCGTCGGCGGGCACCAGGGCGGCCACCAGGGTCTGGTTGACGGGCTGGTTCATCAGCTCGCCCAGCGTGACCACGACGGCCGCCGTGATCATCAGCCAGGCGTTGTCGCCGAGCGCCCAGGCCATGTAGCCGGCGGTGAAGATCACCACGCCGGCCACCAGGCGCAGCCGCTCGTCGAGGCGGCCGAGCAGCTTGCCGACCCACAGGCCGCAGATCACGACCAGCAGGGTGTTGACGGCCCGCAGGATGCCCAGCACGTTGACGCCGTCGACGGTCACCTGCCAGAAGCCCAGCGCCAGCTGCTGCTCGGGGAAGTCGGAGCCGAGCCGGACCGCGAGGTAGGAGGAGATCTGGACCTCCACGGACCAGACCAGCAGGGCCGCCAGGACGAGCCGCAGGAACACCCGGTCGCGGGCCACCGTGAGGTAGCCGCGCAGGGCGGGGCGCACCCCGCGGGGATTGCGCGCGGCCTCGGGCGGCGCGGTCTCGGACAGCGCCAGGAAGGTCACCAGGAAGATCCCGCCGGTGGCGATCGCGGCCGCGGTGAGCAGCTGGAAGAAGTACCCCTCGTAGAAGAAGCCGCCGACCAGCGAGCCGAGCATGAAGGCGACGTTGATCACCCAGTAGTTGATCGTGTAGACGGCGGTGCGGCTCTCCGGGGTGGAGACGTCCACGATCATCGCCTCGTTGGCGGGCAGCGCGAGGCCCGCCATGCAGGCGGCGCTCAGGTAGAGCGCGTAGGTCGCCGGACCGGAGTGCAGCAGGGGCGAGTTGACCAGGGCGAGGCCGACGTACGAGAGGAACACGCCGATCTCGCCGGCCATCAGCACCCTGCGGCGGCCGTACACGTCGGACAGGTGCCCGCCGACCAGGTTGCAGCCCACCGTGGCCACCGCGACGACCAGGGTCATCAGGCCGGCGGTGGCCGGACCGTACAGCCGCGAGAAGTGGATGACCATCAGCGGGACCAGCATGATGTCGAAGAACCGCTGGAAGAAGCCGACGCCGATCCGCAGCTTGAGGTTGCGGTGCAGTTCCCTGAAGCTCACCGCTCCTCCTCCGACGGCCACCAGCTGAGGTAGCGCTCGCCGCTGTCGGGGAGGACGGTGACGACGGTCGCCCCGGACAGGTCGTGGCGGCGCGTCAGTTCCCGGCAGGCGTGCACGGCGGCGCCGGAGGAGACCCCCACCAGCAGGCCGCTGCCGGCGGCCAGCGCCCGCGTCGTCGCGGCGGCGTCCGCGTCGGAGACCACGACCACCTCGTCGATGCAGTCGACGTCGGTGACGGGGCTGGTGAAGCCGCCGTTCAGGCCGGGTATCCGGTGCGGTCCGGGCTCGCCGCCGGACAGCAGGGCGGAGCCCTCCGGCTCCACCGCGACCACGCGCAGGGCGGGGTTGCGCTCGCGCAGGTAGTGGGCGATCCCGGTGAGGGTGCCGCCGGTGCCGACCCCGCACACCAGGACGTCCACCCGGCCGGCGGTGTCGCGCCAGATCTCCGGGCCGGTGGTCTCGTAGTGGGCCCGCACGTTGGCCGGGTTCTCGTGCTGCCGGGCGTACCAGGAGCCGGGGATCTCGGCGTGCAGCTTCTCCGCGCGCTCGACGCAGCCCGCGAGGCCCAGGGCCGGATCGGTGAACTCCACCCGGGCGCCGAGCATCCGCAGCGTCATGACCCGCTCCGCGGAGGCGTTCTCGGGGAGCACGATCACGCACGGGTGCCGGCGGGCGGCGGCCAGGGCGGCCAGGGCGATGCCGGTGTTGCCCGAGGTGGACTCGATGACGGTGGCCCCGGGCGTCAGCTCGCCGGAGGCCTCCGCGGCCCGGAACATGTACAGGGCGGGGCGGTCCTTGACGCTGGACAGCGGGTTGGCCGCCTCCAGCTTGGCCAGAACGGTCACGTCCTGTGGGACGCCGTCCATGCGCAGGTGCAGCAGCGGGGTGTTGCCGATCAGGTCCTCGAACGAGGCAGTCACCCCTGCGGCCGGTGGGTTGGTCATCGTGTCCCTCGGGGTTCAGTGCCGGTCGGTGGTGATGGTCAGGGTTTCCCGTACGTGCTTCAGCGCGTCCTCGCGCTCGCCCGGGGAGGGCGCGTCGACGAGCACGTGGCCCATCCGCCGGGAGGAGGACGTCAGCGGCAGGACGGTGTCGCCGGGCTTCTTGCGCAGCCGGACCCGCACCACCGACGGGTGGCCGGTGGTCTCCTCGACCCCCGTGATCGCGGTGATCGTCCCGGGGGCGGCGGTCGGGAAGTGGGTGGCGGGCCAGGAGACCGGCTCGGTGCGGATCAGCTCGTCGACGGGCAGCCCGAGCGCCAGCCTGATCACGGCCTCGTAGAGGTCGAAGCCGTAGGCGAGGCCGACCGCGTCGGGCAGGTAGTCGCCCGGGGTGCGCACGGCGACCTCCATCAGCGCCGGGCCGCGCCCGCCGACCTTGAACTCCAGGTGCACGAGGCCGGTCCGCATGCCGAGGGCGCTCAGCACGCCCCGGGTCAGCGCGTGGACCTGCGAGGCCAGGCCGGCGTCCTCGAAGCGGTGGGCGCAGCGGTGGGTGAGCTCGACGAAGTACGGCGGCGGGGTGGTGTCCTTGGCCGTCACGTTCTCGAACAGCACCTCGCCCTCGCGGACCAGCGCCTCCCAGCTGAACTCCGGACCCTCGACGGCCTCCTCGACCAGTACCTTGCCCTCGCCCGAGCGGCGGGCGAGGACCTCGGCGGCCTCCTCGGCGGTGCGGACCAGTTCGACGCCCTCGCTGCCGGCTCCGGTGAGCGGCTTGACCACCACGGGGAGCCGCTCCAGCATCCAGCTCCGGGCCTCGGTCACGTCCGCCACGAGCAGGTGCTCGGGCTGGCGGACGCCGTGGGAGGCGAAGACGGCGCGCTGCAGCGCCTTGTTGCGGGAGATCACCGCGGCGTGCAGGGACGGGCCCGGCAGGCCCAGCCGCTCCTGCGCCAGCGCGCCGGCCAGCACGTGCGGTTCGGCGAAGGCGACCACGCCGTCCGGCACGCGGTCGGCGACGGCCCGGGCGACCGCCGCCGTCCAGTCCTCCTCCTCGTGGCCGTCGACCCGGTAGAAGCGCTCGGCGAGGTCGACCGGCCGGCCGTCCCAGCCGGCCGCCGCCTCCACGGCCCGCACCCGCAGGCCGAGCCGGGCCGCCGCCTCCAGGTAGGGCCGGCCCATCGTGCCGACGCCGACCACCAACAGGTCCTCGGGGGTGCTCACGACGCCACCTCCTTCTTCTCCACGGGCCGGGGCGGGACCGCCCCCAGCAGACGGGTGACGGGGACGACCAGCAGCCCCGCGAGGGCGAAGACCACCGCCAGGCCGATCCAGCCGGCCGGACCGGTCGCGATCACCACGGACGTGAGCAGCGCCGGACCGACGATCCGCTGGCCGGTGTTGCCGAGGCTGAACACCGACAGGTAGATGCCCTTGCCGTCCTCGGGCGCGAACTCGTAGCTCAGCTCCCAGCCGCCGACGGCCTGCCACAGCTCGCCGAAGGTGAGCAGCACGCAGGCCGCCAGCAGCACCGCGCCGGCGACCAGCGCGGAGGACGGGGCCCCGGACGCCGCGAGCGCGAGGCAGCACAGCGTCAGCGCGAACCCGCTGAGGCGGAGCGCCCGTTGGGCTCCGCCCGGGCTCTCCACCATTCGCGAGACCGGCACCTGCAGCACGATCGACATCACGGTGTTGACCAGGATCAGCACCGGCAGGAACCCGGCGGGCACCTGGGTGGAGTGGATCGCCCACAGCGAGATGCCGACCGACAGGATGGTGGTGTGCAGGTTGAGCACCCCGTTGAGGGCGGTCAGCAGCAGGTAGCGCCAGTCGCGGAAGTCGCGCAGCGCGGCGAGCGGGTTGACCTTCTTCTGGGCGGTGGCCGTGGTGGCGGTGCGCACCCGGGCCAGCATCGCGGCGGACACCATGAACGCCCCGGCGGTGCCGAGCACGATGCCCCGGTACGTCCAGACGTTGTCGGCGGCCAGCAGCGGTGCGGCCAGCAGGGCGCCCAGCGAGAAGCCCACGTTGCGCACGGTGCGGACGATCGCCATCGTGCGGGTGCGGTCGGTTCCCTCGGTGGTGGCCGAGGCGACCGCCTGGGTCATCGGCTGGGTGGCGGCCTCCGCCGCCGCCAGGCAGCACGAGATGACGGTGAAGCTCACCATGCCCTGGGCGAAGGCCAGGGCCACGAACCCGCCGGCCCGCCACAGCTGGAGCGCCACCAGGGTCGGCTTGGCGCCCAGCCGGTCGGCGAGCGCGCCGATGGGCACCGTGGTGAGGAAGCCGACCACGCCGGACACCGCCAGGCCGAGGCCGACCTGCGCGTTCGTCAGTCCGACCGAGCGGACGAAGAACACCGCGGAGCCGGCGAGGTAGAGGCCGGTGCCGATGGCGTTGATCAGCGAGGTGATGGCGAAGGAGCGCCCGGCGGCGGTGGCCGGCACGTAGTCCTTCGGGGACGGCAGCCTCATCGCGCGGCCCCCTCGACGCGTACGTCGACCAGGGACAGCGCGTGCTCCGCCCGGCGGCCCGCCTCGGCCGCGTCCGCGCCGGTGGTGATGACCAGGCCGGCCCGCTCCCAGGAGCTGGTGGCGCGGTGGACGGTGGCGCCGGGGGCGACCGACAGGTGCAGCTCGGCGACGCCCGGCGCGGACCGCGCCTCGTCGGCGCCGGTCACGGACTCCACCGGGCCGGGAGGGGCGATCAGGAACCGCACGGCGGCGCCGCGGCGGCTGGGCAGGGGGCCGACCGGACCGGCGCCGGTGAGCACCTGGAGCAGGTTGCGCAGGATGTCGGTGTCGTAGGCGAGGTCGATCAGGACGGTGATGCCGCCGCCCGGCAGGCGGCCGGCGCATTCGACGAGGTACGGGGTGCCGTCGACCAGGATCCACTCGGAGTGCAGCACGCCGGAGCGGAAGCCGACCGCGCCGGCGAGCCGGGCCACGGCCTCGCGCAGCGCGTCGGCGAGCGGCGACGGCAGGTCGGCGGGGACGGTGTGGCCGGTCTCGACCGGGTGGCCGGTGTCCTGCACCAGCTTGGCGGTGATGTTGGTGAAGCCGACCTCGCCGTCGTGGACCACGGCCTCGACGCTCACCTCGGGCCCGGACAGCCGCTGCTCCACCAGGAACCGGGCGGTGTCCTCGTACCCGGCCCGCAGCGTCGGCTCGTCGGCGGCGGTGGTGTGGGCCCAGGCCTCGGCGACGTCGTCCTCGGGGCCGAGCAGCCGCACGCCCAGGCTGGCCTGGCGGTTGGCGGGCTTGAGCACGCACCGGCCGTCGTGCGCGGCGCGGAAGTCGGCGACCTGCCCGGCGTGTTCGGCCAGGGCCCAGTCGGGCTGGGCGATGCCGCTGTCGGCCAGGGCGGCGCGCAGCAGGCCCTTGTCGCGCAGGACGCGGGCCGCCTCCAGGCCGGCACCGGGCAGTCCCCAGGCCTCGGCGAGCGCGGCGGCGACGACGACGCCGTACTCCACCACGGGGACCACGGCGCGGACGCCCGCGGGGCGGGGCACGGCCTCGACCACGCGGTGGGGGTCGGTCTCGTCCTGGCTGGGCGCCGGGAACAGGGCGGCCACGCAGGGGTGCCGTTCGGCGAGCGCGGTGATGCCCCGGGCGCCGATGACGGCCGGCTCCTCCAGGACCAGCACCGAGTCGGGCGGGAGCTGCTCGTCCAGCTTGGCCAGCATGACGGGGCTGTAGCCGACGAGGACGTGGGTCACGCCGTCCGGGACCGCGGGCGTGGTGTGGACGGTGACGGCGCGCCGCACGCGGCTCTCCAGCGCGTCCAGTTCGGCGACGGTGGGGGCGTCGATGAAGAAGGAGACGGCCCGGTCCTCGGAGCTGCGCAGCGGCCCCAGCGCGGTGCCGCGGTCGTGGTGCACCAGGACCGCGCGCAGGGTCGGCGGGTCGGCGGGCGAGGACGGTCCGACGGCGGGCCACAGACCGCCCTCGCCGACCCACACCGGCTCCACGTCGAAGCCCCGCACGCGGACGTCGGTCAGCACGCCGGGCACGTGCTCCAGGTAGACCTGGCGGGCGACCCGGGACGGCGCCGGGTACGAGGCCGGCTCGCCGAGCGCGATGCGCACGATCTCGGGTTCCAGCGGGGCGCCGGTGGCGAGTTCGTACAGGATGCACAGTCCGTCGCCGGGGGTGCGGGCGGCGACCTCCATCAGGTACGCCCGGCCGTCGGCGCCGATCCGCCACTCGGCGTGGGCGATGCCGTCCTGGAAGCCGAGCGCCTCCAGCATCCGCCGGTTGGCGTCCAGCAGCACCGGGTCGGCCTCCGGCCGGTCGCTGGGCACGGTGTGCGAGAGCTCGACGAAGGTGTGGGCGTGGGAGTCGGTGGTGGTCTTGCGGGTGGCGGAGGAGAAGACGATCCGGCCGTCCTGCACCAGGCTCTCCACGGAGTACTCCTGGCCCTCGACCTTCTCCTCGACGAGGACGGTCTCGTGCTCGGGGTAGGAGCGGAGCAGCTCCGGCAGGGCCTCCGGGCCGGCGACCGTCTCGACGCCCGAGCTGGAGTGCCGGCCGGTGGGCTTGACCACCGCCGGGTAGCGCACGGCGGCCGGGTCGAAGGACCCGCGGCCCTCGGGCGGCACGGTCAGCGAGACCGGGCTGAACTCCGGCAGGTACCAGCGCTGCAGGTACTTGCTGCGGCACGCCCGGGTGGCCCGCAGGCCGGGGGTGCGCAGCCCGAGCGCGTCGGCGAGCAGTCCGGTCGGTTCGACCTGGGTCTCGCCGACGGCGTAGGCGCCGACGACGCGGTAGTCCTCGCGCCACCGGCGGGCGGCCGAGAGGACGCCGGGCAGGTACGAGTTGTCGCGGCTCACGTCCCCGTCGACGAAGGCGACCTCGTCGATCACATAGGCGGGGTGGTCGGGGTCCTTGGCGGCGGCCAGCGCGTCCTCGCGCCAGTAGGAGGGGGTGATCAGCAGGATCTTCAGGCCGCGGCGGGCCAGTTCCGCCAGGTAGAGCGGCGCCCGGCAGACCACCAGGAAGGACCCGGTGAGTATGAAAGCGTCCGGCCGCAGCCCGGGGGCCGTCTGTGTGTCCATCAGTCTGTGTGTCCGTCCGTTCGCATGGGTGCGAACCGCTCCCCGGACAGGAGCGGCTCGCACGAGGGGGTCGGGCAGGGGCGGGTCAGCTGTAGTCGAGGCCGCCGGTGCGGGTGCGCTTCAGCTCGAACAGGTCCGGGTGACCGGCCAGGACGCGGAAGCTGTCGAAGAGCTCGGCCGCCTTCTCGCCCCGCGGGATCGCACGCAGCACCGGCCCGAACCAGACCGTGCCGTCCACGTGGATCGTCGGGGTGCCCACGTAGCCGCCCGCCTCCGGGTCCTTCCCGGCGTCGTGGCTGACCCGCACCGCCTCGTCGAACGACGGGTCGTGCGCCGCGGCGGCCAGTTCGGCCGGCAGGCCCACCTCGGCCAGGGACTCCGCGATGACCTCGTCGAAGTCCTGCATCTTCTTCTCGTGGATCCGGGTCCCGTACGCCGTGTACAGGTCCCGCAGCACCTGCGGACCGTGCTGCGCGGCCGCGGCGGCCGCGACCCGCACCGGACCGATCGACCGGTCCACCAGCGAGCGGTACCAGTCCGGCAGCTCGTTGCCCTCGTTGTGGAAGTACAGGCTCATCACGTGGAACCGCAGCTCGATCTCGCGCAGCCGCTCCACCTCCAGCATCCACCGGGAGGTGATCCACGCGAACGGGCACGCGGGATCGAAGTAGAAGTCGACCTCGGCGGTCTGGGTGGTGCTCCTGGTCACGCGGCGTCTCCGGTGGTGACTGCGGCGAAGGACTTGCCCTGCGCCGACTGACGGTACTCGGACAACGCAGCATACTTCTCGCGCAGTTGACGCTTCAGCACCTTTCCGGTGACGCCGACCGGGAAATCCGCCTCCGAGGCGGCGATCTCCAGGAAGCCGAGCTCCGGGTGGCCGGCGGCGCGCAGCGCCTCGTTGGCGAGGAGCAGCAGCTTCTCCGGATCCGCGCCCTCGGCGGCGGTGACCACCGCGACCGGCACGACGGTCTCGCCGTCCCGGCCGGCCACCACCGCGACGTCCTCGACCTCGGGCACCCGGCGCAGCACGACCTCCTCCATGAAGACCGAGTATCCGGTCCCGCCGGCGGTGTGGATGGCGTCGGCCGCCCGGTCCACCAGGTAGAAGTCGCCGTTCCCGTCCCGGTACGCCATGTCGCCGGGCATCCAGTAGCCGGACATCTTGAAGGAGTACGTGGTGGCCGAGTCGCCCCAGTAGCCGGGCGTCACCGCCGGACCGCGGGCGGCCAGGTAGCCGACCTCGTCGGTGTCGGCGATCGAGCCGTCGGGGCGCAGGATCGCCACCTCGGCGACGCCGACCGGCTTGCCGGCGCACCGGTCGTTCGGCTTGTTGTCCAGCGTGTGGACCTGGAGCAGGCAGCCCCAGCCGAGCTCGGTGGTGCCCAGGCGGTCGAAGAACGCCGACGGGGGCAGGTCGGCGCTGCGGTTCGACAGCACCTTGTCGATGTGCGCGCGGTGCACCGCGTCGCCGATCGACACCCACACCTGCACGGAGTCGAGCTGACCCGGCTTCAGGTCGGCGGAGGCCAGCTCGGCGTAGCCGTGCGCGAAGGACATCACCGAGGTCGGCCGGTACTTCTCCACCGCGGCGGCCAGCTCGTCGCCCTTGCGGTCGCTGAGCGCCACGATCGGCGTGCCGCCGAGCACGGCGTACGTGGTGTAGGCGACGCACCCCAGGTGGGACTGCGGCAGCGCGGTCATCATCAGCGCGCCGGGCGTCTCGGTGTGGTCCACCAGACGGAACTTGGGGCCGGCCACGATGGTGCTGTGGGTGTGGATGGTCGGCTTGGGGCGGCCGGTGGTCCCGGAGGAGTGCAGGATCACCACCGGGTCGTCCGCGTGGTGGTTCCAGTAGTCGCCGTCGGCGAGCCGCGCGGCCGGCGGCGCGGGCAGCTCCTCGACCGTGCGGGTCCAGGCGATGCCGGGCAGCTGGGCGGTGTCGAGCAGGGCGAGCCGCTCCTGGTCCGCGTACAGGCCCACCGGAGCGGTCTGCTCCAGCAGCGACTGGGCGATCGGGCCGGTGGCGTTGCTGTTGATCAGCACGGCGACCGCGCCGATCTGCGCGATCGCGTAGTAGTGCACCGAGTACGCGAAGGAGTCCTCGAACCAGACCGCGACCCGGTCGCCCCGGCTCACGCCCTGGGCCAGGTAGTACGCCGACCAGCTCTGCGCCAGGGCGTCGATGTCGTTCAGGCTGAGGTCGTGGGTCTGCTCGCCCGAGGTGGTGGTGATCGCCCGGTAGGAGTGGACGAACGGCAGCTCGGGGTGGGGGTTGGCGGCGATGGCCGACCGCAGGAGGTTGCCACCGCCCACCGTGGAGTCGGCTGCCAGCTGTTCACGCTGCGTCGGCGTCAGGACGGTCGCGGCGAACGTTGCCATGGGGTGCATCTTCCTTGTCAGAGTGAGGTGAACATCCGCGCGCACAGGTCGCGGTAGTGCGGGGCGTGCTCGCCCAGGAGGTCCTGGAGCTGTCCGAGGACGGCGGCGAACTCCGTTTCGGAGCCGTGCTCCACCAGGTCCGCGACGGCGCGCACGCCCTCGGCGAGTTCCTTGCGCACCGCCGCCGCCTCCGGGTTGGCGGCCTGGACGTCCCAGTAGACGGCGGGCGCGCCGGAGCTGATCCGGGCGAGCAGGGCGAGCAGCGCGTTGTGCGGGGGCGGGGCGATCTCGCGGATCCTCCCCAGATCGGGACCGAGCCGGGTCAGGGCCAGGCCGAAGCCGAGCACGGCGGCGTGGGTCAGGGCCTGGGAGGCGCCGGCCAGCCGGTCGTGCTCGGCCGCGTCCATCGGCACCACCCGGGCGCCCCAGCCGGCGACCAGGTCGAGCAGGCCGCCGACCCGGGGCCCGTCGTTGACCACGACGGCGGCCACCGGGCGGCCCTCGAAGCCGAGGGCCGGGGCGAACATCGGGTTCAGGCCGACCGCCTGCACGTCCGGGAGGTGGGCCCGGAGGGCCGCGGTGACGGGCTGTTTGACCGACAGGGTGTCCACCAGCAGCGCGTCCGGCCGCAGCACTCCGGCCAGCCGGGGGACGGCGGCCAGCGCGACGGCGTCGGGCACGGCGAGCACCACCAGGTCGGCGTGGCCGAGGTCGGCCTCCAGCCGGGGGCCGGGGTCGGTGACGTCTCCGCGCACGTAGTGGGCGCCCGCGGGCTCCGCGCCCGGCGCGGCGGTGTCGACCACGGCCACCCGGGCGCCGGCGGCCAGCAGCCGTTCGGTGAACAGCCGGCCCACCGCGCCGGCGCCGCCGACCACGACGCAGCGGCGGATCACCGCCGGCTCCCGGCGGGCGCCGGCGCGGTGGCGAGGACGGCGGAGACCACGGCACGCGACTTCACGGCCGTCTCCGCGTACTCCTCCTCCGGGTCCGACAGGGCGATGATCGCCCCGCCGACGCCGAAGCTCAGCCGGTCCTCGGTCGCCACGAGGGTGCGGATGACGATGTTCAGGTCGGCCGCGCCGCTCAGCGAGAACCAGCCGATCGAGCCGGAGTAGACGCCGCGGGCGCCGTCCTCCAGCCGGTCGATGATCTCCATCGTGCGCAGCTTGGGGGCCCCCGTCATCGAGCCGCCCGGG
Organism: Streptomyces sp. NPDC035033; assembly: GCF_040636735.1. NCBI lineage: Bacteria > Bacillati > Actinomycetota > Actinomycetes > Kitasatosporales > Streptomycetaceae > Streptomyces > Streptomyces sp. NPDC035033. The sequence continues at coordinate 18,924 of NZ_JBEZUZ010000102.1, forward strand.
AACGCCGCCCGCACGCAGGACACCGCCGACTCGCCCGGCCGCAGGGTGCCGCGGATGGTGGAGACCAGCTGGTGCACGGGCGCGTAGGTCTCGACGTGGAACAGGGCGGGCACGTGCACCGAGCCGACCTCGCAGACCACGTTCAGGTCGTTGCGGATCAGATCGACGATCATCAGGTTCTCGGCGCGGTCCTTCTCCTGGGAGAGCAGGTCCTCGCGCAGCGCCGCGTCCTCCTCCGGGGTGGCTCCGCGGGGGCGGGTGCCCTTGATCGGCTTGGACTCGACGATCCGGTCCGCGCCGATGGTGAGGAACCGTTCCGGCGAGGCGCTGAGCACCGCCACCCCGGGGAAGTCGAGCAGCGCGCCGTACGGCACGGGCGAGATCTTCCGTAGGTGCACGTAGGTGCGCAGCGGGTCGACCCTGGCCTTGAGCTCGACCGTGTTGGTCAGGCACACCTCGTAGCTCTCGCCGTTGCGGATCTCCTCCAGGCTCTCGGCGATCCGGTCCAGGTAGGCCTGCTTGTCGTGCCGCAGCGCGACGATCGGCTCGGCCTCCGGGTCGGTCATCCCGACGCCGCGGAACCCGGCCGTCTCGCCGCGCGCTCCGGTGCCGGCCGGGGGGAGGGCCCGCACGGCGGCCTCGGCGCGGTCGAGCCAGGAGAGGGCCTCGGAGTGGTTCCCGCCCTCGGACAGGGCCAGCAGGTAGGCGGCGCCCTCGGCGTGGTCGAGCGCGAGCATCCGGTCGGCGAACAGCACGGCGGCGTCCGGGGTCTCCGCCTTGTGCGCGGCCCGGGCGCCCGCCTCGGCCTTCAGCTCGTAGCCGAGGTAGCCGACGTAGCCGAGGTTGAAGTCGAACGGCAGCCCCTCCGGCCGGGGGACGGCGCGGACGCGCAGCTGCTCGTCCAGGTAGTCGAAGAAGCCCTGCTGGACCAGCTCGTCACCGGCGTCGCGGCGCCCCGGCCGGGTGATCCGGACGGTGCCGTCCTGGACGCGGTAGGTCACGTACTCGGCCAGCGGGCCGGAGCCGTCGCCGAGGAAGCTGAACCGGGACAGCCCGTCGATGACGCTGCTGCTGTCCAGCCAGAACGCGGTGTCGTGGTCGGTGAACAGCTCCCGGTACGCGGCCTCGGCCTCGGGCTCGGCGTCCACCCGGCGCACGTGCACCGTGTAGCGCGGCTCGCGCCGCTGCGCGGCGTGGTGGGCCATCGCCAGGTCGCGGAAGTTGGCGAGCAGTTCGCGGCCGTACTGGCTGCTGATGGACTCCGGGTGGAACTGGACGCCCCAGATCGGCCGGGTCCGGTGGCGCACGCCCATGACCACGCCGTCCTCGGTCCAGGCGAGGGCCTCCAGCTCGTCGGGGAGGCGGCCGGCCGCGAGCGAGTGGTAGCGCACCACGTCGTAGGGGCTGGGCAGGCCGGCGAAGAGGTCGGTGCCGTCGTGGCGCACCGGGCAGACGCGGCCGTGCATCGGCTCCGGCGCGTGCACGACCTCCCCGCCGAACAGGTGGCAGATGCCCTGGTGGCCGAGGCAGACGCCGAGCACCGGCAGGCCGCTCTCCAGGATCGCGCGGCGGCTGATGCCGAAGTCCCGCTCCCGGTCGGGGCGGCCGGGGCCGGGGGAGATCACGATCGCGTCGAAGTCCTCGAAGCGCAGATCGGAGAAGTCCGTTCCGTTCTTCACCACGACCGGCGGGCGGCCGTTGGTCTCGCCGAGCAGCTGGTAGAGGTTGTAGGTGAAGGAGTCGTAGTTGTCGATCAGCAGGGTTCTCACGGCGTGGCTCCGATGACCGTGTCCTCGACCCGGCAGGTCTCCTCGATGATCAGGTCGTAGAGCCGGCGCAGGAAGTCCTGGCTGATGCCGTGCTCCTCGCCGAACCGGGCGGCGCGCTCCTGGACGATCCTGATCCGGTGCGGCTGCATCATCCGGATGTCGTTCTCGCGCTTGTGGTGCGCGATTTCCACGCAGGTCTCGATCCGGGCGCGCAGTTCCTCGAGGAAACGCATGTCTATGCTGTCGAGCTTCGCCCGAAGAACTTCGAGTCCATCGTCGGACGGACTATCCGGCACGGGCTTCCCCCTTTGTTAGGAACCTGTTCTCGGGAGCGCCGGAAAAGACATCCGCCGACACCCCGTTGACAGCCACGACTCTGCCGCCCGCCTCTCGCCGATGCCACGGTGGCGATGGTTCGGATCGACGCAGTGCGCGAAATTCCGGGGTGCATAACGGCTCTTACCCGGACGAAACGACCGGCCCTCGGGGCGCCGAAGGAGCGTGACGGGGGCCGTCGGAGCGTGGAACCGGCTGGGAACCGCCGCCGTCGGCAGGCGGCCCCGGCGACTGTCCGCCCTATTTGTCGAAATGCGTCCCGACATGCCTGGGTGGGCAATCGGACACCCGGTCTCCGGGCCGCTTGCCAAAAAGCTCCGGATGAACTCATAGTTTCGATTTGCTCGGTGCATGGGAATTCATTCGAACGGGGGATGGTGTGGAAATCCTGACCGAGGGCGGGCTGGTGTCTCCGGAGCGAGGGACGGACGGAGCGCCGAGCCTCGTCGACCTGCTTTCGGAGCAGGCCCGGATTCGCCCCGACGCCATAGCGGTGGAATACCGGGACGAGACCCTCACCTTCGCGGAACTCGTCGGGCGGGCCACGGAGCTGGCGGCCGCCCTGAGGGGCCGCGGACTGCGCCGGGACGACTGCGTCGGCGTCTTCCTCGAACCCTCCGCGGCCCTGCCGGTCGCCGTCTGGGGCGTCCTGTTCGCCGGCGCCGCCTACCTCCCCCTGTCACCGGACTACCCGGACGAGCGGATCGCCACGATGGCCGAGGACTCCCGCGCCCCGGTGCTCCTCACCGAGGAGCCGCTCCGGGACCGGCTCGCCGCCCTCGCGCCCCCCGGCACCGCCCTCCTCACCCTGGCCGAGGCGGCCGCCGGCCCCCGCGCCGCCGGGGACGGCCGGACCGGCCCCCCGGCCCCGGACGCCCTCGCCTACGTCATCTACACCTCGGGCAGCACCGGCCGGCCCAAGGGCGTGATGGTCGAGCACCGCGGCATCGTGCACCAGATGCGCTGGCTGGCCCGGACCTACGGACTGGGTCCGTCCTCCACCGTGCTGCAGAAGACGCCGATGAGCTTCGACGCCGCCCAGTGGGAGATCCTGGCGCCGTGCCTCGGCAGCCGGATCGTGCCGGCCGGACCCGGCGCGTACCGCGACCCCGACGCCCTGGTCGACCTCGTGATCCGGCACGGGGTGACCGTCCTGCAGTGCGTGCCGACCCTGCTCCAGGCGCTGCTGGAGACCGACCGGCTGCCCGCCTGCGACTCGCTGACCCAGGTGTTCTGCGGCGGGGAGGCGCTGTCCCGGCGGCTCGCGCGGCGCTTCGCGGAGACGCTGCGGAAGTGCGAACTGGTCAACCTCTACGGTCCGACCGAGTGCACCGTCAACGCCTCCGCCTGGGCCGTGGACCCGTCGCCGGTCGCGGACGGCCCCTCCGGCGTCCCGATCGGCGTCCCCGTGGACGGACTCGCCTTCCACGTCCTGGACGAGCGGAGGGAACCGGTCGCCCCCCACGCGGTCGGCGAGCTGTACATCAGCGGCGTGCAGGTCGCCCGCGGCTACCTGCACCGCCCCGACCTGACCGCCGAACGCTTCCTGGACAACCCGTTCTCCACCGACCCCGCGCACGCCGTGCTGTACCGCACCGGCGACCTGGTCCACCGGAAGGACGGCGTCTACTGGTTCGACGGCCGCGCGGACCGCCAGGTGAAGCTGCGCGGCTACCGCGTCGAACTGGACGAGATCCGGCTCGCCATCGAGGCCCACGACTGGGTCAGGAACGCCGCCGTGCTGGTCAAGGACGACCCCGCGACCGGGTACCAGAACCTCGTGGCCTGCGTCGAGCTCAGCCCGCGCGAGGCCGCCCTGATGGACCAGGGCAACCACGACCGGCACCACGTCTCCAAGGCGGGCCGCTTCCAGGTGCGCGCCCAGCTCTCCGGCGGCGGCTGCCGCGACGCCGCCGACCTGGCGGGCCGCCGCCGCGTCGACCTCCCCGGCCGCACCCCCACCGGCGAACAGCTCCGCCGGGTGTTCGCCCGCAAGACCTACCGCTTCTACGAGGGCGGCGAGACCCGCCCCGAGGACCTGCTCGCCGTGCTCGCCGCCCGCACCCCCGGCGCCGCCCCCCGGCGGCCCGAGCAGTTGCGGGCGGACGAACTCGGCTCCCTGCTGCGCTACTTCGGCCAGTACACCAGCGACGAACGGCTCCTGCCCAAGTACGGCTACGCATCGCCCGGCTCGCTGTACGCCGCGCAGCTGTACCTGGAGGTCACCGGCCCGGACGGCTGCGCCGGCCTGGCCCCCGGCCACTGGTACTACCACCCGGTGGAGCACCGGCTGTACCTGATCGAGGCCGGGGAGGGACGGGACGGCGGGCCCGGGATCCGCTTCCACTTCGCGGGCCGGCGGCGGGCGATCGAGCCGGTGTACCGCAACAACGTCCAGGAGGTCCTGGAGATCGAGGCCGGGCACATGGTCGGCCTGCTGGAGGAGGTGCTCCCCGCGTACGGCCTGGACGTCGCCGCGGCCCCGTACGCGCCCGCGGCGATGCGCCGCCTGCGCTGCGCCGAGGAGGACCACTACCTGGGAGCCTTCGACCTGGTCCCGTACCGCGCCGACCGTCCGGACGTCCCCGTGGACCTGTACCTCCAGGTCCACCCCGGCCGGATACCCGGCCTGATGGCCGGCCAGTACCGCCACGCCGACGGCGCGCTGGAGCGGATCGCGGACGAACTGGTGCTCAAGCGGCACGTGATCGCCATCAACCAACAGGTGTACGAGCGCGCCGCGTTCGGCATCACGCTGGTCAGCCCGGGGCCGGAGCACCCGCACTCCTACCTGGACCTGGGACGCCGGCTCCAGCGGCTCCAGATGAACGGCGCCGGCTTCGGGTTCATGTCCTGCGGGTACAGCTCCAAGACCGGCCACGACCTGCCGGCCGCCAAGCGGATGGAGGCCGTGCTGCGGGCGGCCGGGCGGCCCACCGGGCCCTCGTACTTCTTCGTCGGCGGCCGGATCAGCGCCGAGCAGGCGGCCCACCGGGGCATGCGCGAGGACAGCGTGCACATGCAGGGGCCGACGGAGATGATCAGGGCCGACCTGGTGGAGCTCCTGCCCGACTACATGGTGCCCAACCGCCTGGTGGTCATGGACCGGCTGCCGCTGACCGCCAACGGCAAGGTCGACCTGCGGGCGCTGGAGGCGTCGCCGGAGACGGACTTCGCGCCGGCGGACCGGCCCTTCGTCGCGCCGCGGACCACCACGGAGCGGATCGTCCGCGAGCTGTGGCAGGAGGGGACGGGGCAGCGGTCCGCCTCCGTGCGGGACGACTTCTTCGAGTGCGGCGGCAACTCCCTCATCGCGGTCGGACTGGTGAACCGCATCAACCGCCGGTTCGGCTGCGCGCTGCCGCTCCAGGTGCTGTTCGAGTCCCCGACCGTCGAGGAACTGGCGCGGCGGGTCGACGGGCAGCGGGGCGCCTCCCTCTCCCGGCTGGTGCCGCTGGGCGCGGCCCGTTCCGGCCGGCCGGTGTACTGCTGGCCGGGCCTCGGCGGCTACCCGATGAACCTGCGCACCCTGGCCCGGCGGCTCGACGCCGACCGGCCGTTCCTCGGCGTCCAGGCCCACGGCGTCAACGCGGGCGAGGAGCCGTACGCCACCATCGCCGAGATGGCGGCACAGGACGTGCGGGCCCTCACCGAGGCCCAGCCCGAGGGCCCGTACACGCTGTGCGGCTACTCCTTCGGCGCGCGGGTGGCCTTCGAGGCCGCCCACCTCCTGGAACGCGACGGCCACCGGGTCGACCGGCTGCTCCTGATGGCCCCGGGATCGCCGAAGCTCCGCACCGCGGGCAGCGGCCGCGCCTCGTACACCGACCCGGCGTACGTGACCATCCTGTACTCGGTCTTCGCGGGGACCGTCACCGGACCGGGCCTGGAGGCGTGCCTGCGGGCCACCAGGGACGAGGAGAGCTTCGTCTCCCACCTGGTCGAGCACGTCGACGGCCTGGACCGCGAGCTGGTCGGCCGGATCACCGCGGTGGTCCGGCGGACCTACGAGTTCACCTACACCTTCGCGGAGCTGCGGTCCCGCCGGATCCAGGCGCCGGTGACCGTCGTGAAGGCGGCCGGCGACGACTACTCGTTCCTCGACGGAAGCACCGGCTGGTCGGCCGCCGAGCCGCAGGTCCACGAACTCGCCGCCGACCACTACGGGATCCTCCGCGAACCCGGCGTGGACGAACTGGCGCGCCTCATCGGCCCCCGCCTCGGCCCCGCGCGCTGACCGGCCGCGCCCGCCGGACCGGCGCCGGCCACCCCCGTACCCGCACCCACACCAGGACCGCCCCCGTCACCCCAGGGAGACCACCGTGCCGCACGTCAACATCAAGTACTTCCCCACCCCGGTCGGCGAGGAGCAGTCGGCCCGCCTGGTCGCCGCGATCACCGCGGCGCTGACGGAGAACCTCGGCTGCGGCGAGGACGCCGTGTCCATCGCCCTGGAGCCCGTCGACCCGTCCGAGTGGAACGAGCGCGTCTACCTCCCGGAGGTGGTGGAGCGCCGCGAACTGCTCCACAAGCTGCCGAACTACTGAGACGCGAAGGGCCCCGCGCGGACGTTCCGGCCGCGCGGGGCCCTTCCCCCGGAGTACCGCCCGCGCGGGGGGGGGCGAGCGGCCGGGCCGCCC
>NZ_JBEZUZ010000103.1:0-24819 GCF_040636735.1 Streptomyces sp. NPDC035033
GGGCCTTCCGGCGCTTTCCGACTCTATCAGATCCTTTCGGTGTCTGATCCCCGGTCAGCGGGGTTTGTCTTCACGGCTGTTGGGCCGTTCCGACGAGTGAGACTTTAGCGGATTCCCCGCCCCCGATGCGAATCGGGCGGCTCGCGCTCGAACTTCGAACGCGGATTCCTCATTTCGCAAAAGCGCACGGAAAGCAGGACGGCACGACGAATCGCAGCCGTCAGGCTGAGTGGATCTTGCGGAATGGTTGTCCGGGGCCGACCGGGGCCGGTGCTCACGTCGGACAACTCGGAGAACACTACGGAGCGGGTAATCCCGTGTCAACCCCGGTCCGGAGGCGTACCCTGCACGCATGACTACGCATGCGCACACCACCCAGTGGTGGGCCGCCTGACGGCGGCCCGTACTGACGCATGCACACGGCCGCCGACTCGGCGGCCGTTCGCGTATCCCCCTCCGGGAGCCGGGCCGTCGGGCCGGCGCGGAACGGAGAAGGAGCGGAACGCGGTGAAGAGGATCTTCAGCGGGGTCAAGCCGACGGGGCACCTGACGCTGGGCAACTACCTCGGGGCCGTACGGCGGTGGGGCGAGGTCGATCAGCACCGGGCGGACGCGCTGTTCAGCGTGGTGGACCTGCACGCGCTGACCGTGGAGCACGATCCGGCGCGGGTGCGGCGGCTGAGCCGGCAGGCGGCGACGCTGCTGCTCGCGGCCGGGCTGGAACCGGAGCGGTGCACGCTGTTCGTGCAGAGTCACGTGGACGAGCACGCGCGGCTGTCGTACCTGATGGAGTGCACGGCCACCGACGGCGAGATGCGCCGGATGATCCAGTACAAGGAGAAGAGCGTCCGGGCCCGGGGGGCCGGGCAGGGCGTGCGGCTGTCGCTGCTCACGTATCCGGCGCTGATGGCGGCGGACATCCTCGCGTACGCGACCGACGAGGTGCCGGTGGGCGAGGACCAGACGCAGCACGTGGAGCTGGCGCGGGACCTGGCGGTGCGGTTCAACCAGCGGTACGGGCGGGTGTTCACCGTGCCCGAGGCGGTGAACCCGGTGGTGGCGGCGCGGGTGATGGACCTGCAGGACCCGACGTCGAAGATGGGGAAGTCGCACGAGAACGGGGCCGGGATCGTCTATCTCCTCGACGACGCGGACACCGTGCGGCGGAAGGTCATGCGGGCCGTGACCGACAGCGGGCGCGAGGTCGTCTACGACCGGGAGGAGAGGCCCGGGGTGGCGAACCTGGTGGACGTGCTGGCCGCCGCGACCGGCTGCCAGGACCCGGTCGGGCTCGCCGGCGCGTACGACTCCTACGGCGCCCTGAAGAAGGACACGGCGGAGGCGGTCGTGGAGCTGCTGCGGCCGGTGCGGGAGCGGCACGCCGAGCTCGCGGCGGACCCCGCGTACGTGGACCGGGTGCTCAGGGAGGGGGCGGAGCGGGCGCGGGGCATGGCGCGGCCGGTGGTGGACGCGGCCTACCGGGCGATCGGGCTGTTGCCGGCCGGGTGACGGAAGGCGGTGCGGTAGTCGCGCGGGCTGGTGGAGAGGTGCGAGGCGAAGTGCTGGCGCATGGTGACCTCGCTGCCGAAGCCCGCGCGGCGGGCCACTTCGGGGAGGGGGTGGTCGGTGAGTTCGAGGAGTTTCCTGGCGGCGGCGACGCGCTGGGCGATGAGCCAGCGGAGGGGGGTGGTGCCGGTGGTGGCCCGGAAGTGGCGGGCGAAGGAGCGCGGGGACATGCCGGCCCTGGCGGCGAGGCTCGCGACGGTGTGGGGCCGGTCGAGGTGGGCGAGCGCGTGGGCGCGGACGGCGGCGAGGGCGTCCCCGTCGCGGTCGGCCCGGGGGGTGGGGCGCTCGATGAACTGGGCCTGGGTGCCGGTGCGGAAGGGGGCGGTGACCATCGAGCGGGCGACGGTGGCGGCGGCCTCGGCGCCGTGGGCCGTACGGACCAGGTGGAGGCAGAGGTCGATGCCGGCGGCGGTGCCGGCCGAGGTCCAGACGCCCGTGTCCTCGAGGTGGAGCGCCTCGGGTTCGACGCGTACCCGGGGGTGGCGGGCGGCCAGGGTCTCGGTGAGGCGCCAGTGGGTGACGGCGCGGCGGCCGTCGAGGAGGCCGGCGCGGGCGAGGACGAAGGCGCCCGCGCAGAGGGAGGCGACGGGGACGCCGCGGGCGTGGGTGCGGCGGAGGGCGTCGAGGAGGGGGGCGGGGAGGTCGGCGTCGGGGTCCTCGATGCCGGGGACGAGGGCGAGGTCGGTGGGGGTGAGGGTGTCGAGCCAGGTGAGGGGGCGGTCCGGGGTGAGGGTCAGGCCGCCGCGGAGGGGGATCGGGGACGGGTCCGCCGCGGTGCGGCGGAGCTCGGCGGCGGGGACGCCGAGGTCGGTGCGGTCGGTGCCCCAGACCTCGGTGACGACGGAGACGTCGAAGGCGCGGACGCCCGGGAAGGAGAGGAGCGCGATGCGCTGCGGGGCCGCCATGCGTGGCAGTAAACCATCGGTCGTCGGCTTTCGTGCCTCTGGGACGGGCGGGCGGCCGGCGGCAGGCTCGTGGGCATGGAGATCGAGGAGAACGCGGCACTGATCGTCGTCGACGTCCAGAAGGGGTTCGACGACGGAGGGTTCTGGGGGCGTCGGGACAATCCGGCGGCGGAGGGGAACATGGCCTTGCTGATCGACCGGTGGCGGGAGACGGAGCGGCCGGTGGTCTTCGTGCGGCACGACTCCTGGCAGGAGGAGTCGCCGCTGGCGGCGGGGGGCGCGGGGAACGCGTTCAAGGACTTCGTCGAGGAGCGGCGGGGCCGGGGGGCGGGGCCGGAGCTGCTGGTGACGAAGACGGTGAACTCCGCCTTCTACGGGGAGCCGGACCTGGACGCGTGGCTGAGGGGCGCCGGGGTCCGGCAGATCGTGATCGTCGGGATCCAGACGAACATGTGCAACGAGACGACGGCGCGGATGGGCGGGAACCTCGGGTACGAGGTGGTGTTCCCGCTGGACGCGATGCACACCTTCGACCTGGCCGGGCCGTTCGGGTGGACGGCGACGGCGGAGGAGCTGACCCGGGCGACGGCGGTGTCGCTGCACGGGGGGCGGTTCGCCCGGGTCGTGGGCACGCGGGACGTGCTGTCCGCCGCGTAGGTCAGCCGTTGCCGGAGGCGAGCTCGCGGCTGCGGTCGCGGGCGGCCTCCAGGGCGGCGATGAGGGCGGCGCGGACGCCGTGGTTCTCCAGCTCGCGGATGGCGGCGATGGTGGTGCCGGCGGGGGAGGTGACGGCCTCGCGGAGCTTCACGGGGTGTTCGCCGCTGTCGCGGAGCATGACGGCGGCGCCGATGGCGGCCTGGACGATGAGGTCGTGGGCCTGGGCGCGGGGCAGGCCGAGGAGGATGCCGGCGTCGGTCATGGCCTCGACGAGGAAGTAGAAGTACGCGGGGCCGGAGCCGGAGAGGGCGGTGGCGGCGTCCTGCTGGGACTCGGGGACGCGGAGGGTCTTGCCGACGCCGCCGAAGATCTCCTCGGTGTGGGCGAGGTGGTCGGGGGTGGCGTGGCTGCCGCCGGAGATCACGGACATGCCCTCGTCGACGAGGACGGGGGTGTTGGGCATGACGCGGACGACGGGGGTGCCGGGGCTGAGGCGTTCCTCGATGAAGGAGGTGGGGATGCCGGCGGCGGCGCTGACGACGAGGCGGTCGGTGGCGACGTGGGGGCCGAGCTCGTCGAGGAGGCGGCCCATGTCCTGGGGCTTGACGGCCAGGATGAGGGTGTCGGCGCGCTTGGCGGCCTCGGCGTTGGTGACGGTCTCGACGCCGTAGCGGTCGCGGAGCTCGGCGGCGCGTTCGGCGCGGCGGGTGGTGACGAGGAGGTGGGCGGGGCGCCAGCCGGCGCGGATCATGCCGCTGAGGAGCGCTTCACCGATCTTGCCGGTGCCGAGGACTGCGACGGTCTGGGTCATGGCTCTGTTCACCTCGCCGGAGGGGGTACGTGCCGTCATCCTCGCACCGGCGGGGCGGCCGGTGCGCGGGGTGTCCGAGGGGCGGTCAGGCGGTGCGGCGGCGGAGGGTGGCGGCGCCGAGGGCGAGGACGAGGAGGGCGCAGCCGGCGACGACGAGGGCGTCGCGGACGAAGGCGGCGGTGACGTCGGGGTGGCGGAGGACCTCGTTCATGCCGTCGACGGCGTAGGACATGGGCAGGACGTTCGAGAGCGCTTCGAGGGCGGGGGCCATCGTGTCGCGCGGGGTGAACAGGCCGCAGAGGAGGAGCTGGGGGAAGATCACGGCCGGCATGAACTGGACGGCCTGGAACTCGGAGGCGGCGAAGGCGGAGACGAAGAGGCCGAGGGCGGTGCCGAGGAGGGCGTCGAGGAGGGCGACCAGGAGGAGGAGCCAGGGGGAGCCGGTGACGTCGAGGCCGAGGAGGCCGACGGCGAGGCCGGTGGCGAGGACGGACTGGACGACGGCGACGAGGCCGAAGGCGAGGGCGTAGCCGGCGATGAGGTCGGCCTTGCCGAGGGGCAGGGCGAGGAGGCGTTCGAGGGTGCCGGAGGTGCGTTCGCGCAGGGTGGCGATGGAGGTCACCAGGAACATGGTGATGAGGGGGAAGATGCCGAGGAGCGAGGCGCCGATGGTGTCGAAGGTCGCCGGGCTGCCGTCGAAGACGTAGCGGAGCAGGAAGAGCATCGCGCAGGGGACGAGGAGCATCAGCGCGAGGGAGCGGGGGTCGTGGCGGAGCTGGCGCAGGACGCGGGCCGCCGTGGCGAGGGTGCGGAAGGTCGTCATGGGCGGGGCTCCTCGGGGGCGGTGCGGGCCGCGGCGGTGTCGACGAGGTGGAGGAACGCCGCTTCGACGGTGGGGGCGCCGCTCCGGCGGCGGAGGGCGTCGGGGCTTCCCTCGGCGAGGATCTCGCCCTCGCGCATGAGCAGGAGGCGGTGGCAGCGCTCGGCCTCGTCCATGACGTGGGAGGAGACGAGGAGGGTGGTGCCCCGGTCGGCGGCGAGGCGGTGGAAGAGGTCCCACAGGTCGCGGCGGAGGACGGGGTCGAGGCCGACGGTGGGTTCGTCGAGGACGAGCAGGTCGGGGGTGCCGAGGAGGGCGACGGCGAGGGAGACGCGGCTGCGCTGGCCGCCGGAGAGGCGTCCGGCGAGGGCGTCGGCGCGGTCGGTGAGGTCGACGTCGGCGAGGGCGCGGTCGACGGCGGCGCGGCGGGCGGTGCGGCGGGCGCGGCCGGGGAGGAGGACGTCGGCGAAGTGGGCGAGGTTCTGGCGGACGGTGAGGTCGTCGTAGACGGAGGGGGCCTGGGTGACGTAGCCGACGCGGGGGCGGAGGGCGGGGTGGCCGGCGGGGTCGCCGAGGACGGTGAGGGTGCCGGTGACCTTGGCCTGGGTGCCGACGATCGCGCGCATGAGGGTGGTCTTGCCGCAGCCGGAGGGGCCGAGGAGGCCGGTGACGCGGCCGGCGGGGACGGTGAAGTCGAGGTCGCGCAGGACGGTGCGGTCGCCGCGTACGGCGGTGAGGGCGCGGGCGGTGATCGCGGCCGCGGCGGCGCCCTCCGAGTAATTCACCATGCGATGAATATGGCTCCCGGGGCGCCGGCCCGTCAAGCACCGGTGAGGCGGGCGGCGCGCGACGCGTGGTAGCGGGCGGCCCGGGCGCGGTTGCCGCATCCGGAGCGCGAGCACCACTTGCGGGTGCCGTTGCGGCTGACGTCGTGGAAGAACAGCCCGCACCCCGGGGTGGCGCAGGTCCGTATCCGCTCCGGGGCCTCGTCGAGCAGCCGGAGGTAGTCGGTGGCGGCCAGCCAGCCGAGGCGGTGTTCCGGGCGCTCCACGTCGACGCGTTCGGCGGGGCCGTCCGGCGTGAGGAGGCGGCGGATCCGGCCGGAGCCGGAAATGCGGTTGAACGCCGCCAGGCCGGCCGCGCCCGGTCTGCCGCCGACCACCTCGGCCAGGACCGCCCGGGTCTGCCGGGCCACGCCCAGGGTCGCGTGGTCGGCCCGCAGGTCCCCGTCGCGCAGGGCCGCCGCCGCGCGGGAGCCGGCCAGCCAGACCGCGAGGCCCTCGCGGTCGGTGAGGAGGTCGTGGTGTCCGTGGCGGTCGTGCCAGCGGGTGTTGAGGAGGTCGAGGCAGAGCGGCTCGCCGGTGAGGGGGCGGAGGGGGAGCGTCCCGGTACGGGGGCGGTCGGCTTCCTGCTGGGGCACGGGGTCTCCCGGGCGGCTCGGGCGGGGGCGGGGGCGGGGCCGGCGGTGGGGTTCCGGTGGTGGGGATCCGGGCGGGGCCGGTGGTGAGGGCCGGTGGTGAGGGCCGGGCGGAAGTGGGGATCCGGCGGCGGGGGTCGGGCGGGGCCGGTGGTGAGGGGGTCGGGTGGATCCGGCTGTGGGGCGGGGCCGGCGGTGGGGGCGGGGCGGGTCGGGTGGTGGGGTGTTCCGTCCCGCCCCCACCGTGGTGGGGGGCCGGGGGTCAGGAGGGCGTGGCCAGGGCGGCGGGGCGGGCCTCGAAGGTCTGGCGGAGCTGGGCCCGGCGGAGCTTGCCGATGCCGGTCTTGGGGACCTCCGACTTGTCCACCGGCAGGACGTGCCGGACCTCCACGCCGAGCCGTTCGGCCACCCGGTCGCGGATCTGCTCCGTCTCCGCCTCCGTGACGCTCCCCGTCCGGGGGTGGAAGAAGACCGCGATCTCCTCGGGACCGCCGGGCTCGGGGGTGACGGGCGTGGCCACCGTGTACGAGGGCTCCACGAAGGCGAGCTCCTCGACGGCCGCCTCGATCTCGTGCCCGTGGTACGAGACGTCGCCGAGCTGGATGACGTCGTCGGTGCGGCCGGTGACGGTGAGGATGCCGTCCTCGACGTAGGCGAGGTCGCCCGTCTTGAACCAGCCGTCCTCGGTGAACGACTGCCGGTTCTGCTCCGGGTTGTCGTAGTAGCCGGAGGTGACGGTCGCGCCGCTGACCTGGAGGCGGCCGACGGTGCCCCAGGGCACCGGCTCCCCGTGCTCGTCGACGACCCGGATCCGGGTGCCCGGCTGGGGGCGCCCGACCGGGACGTACCGGTCGTCGCCCGCGGCGGCCTCGGTGAACTGGCAGTCGGCCACGCCGGCGGTGGTCTCGGACATGCCCCAGCCCGGGAACATGGCGGTGGCGGGGAGCCCGTACGGGGCCAGCAGGTCGAGGAAGCGCCGGACCACGCCGGAGCGGACGGCCTCGCCGCCGTTCATGATGTAGCGCAGCCGGGTCAGGTCCCAGCCGCGGCCTTCGAGTTCCCCGGCCCGGTCGTTGACCAGCGCGTACGCGAAGTTCGGCGCCCAGGTGGTGTCCGCCCGGTGGGCGGAGACGGCGTCGAGCCAGCGCAGCGGGTCCGCGAGGACCCACTGGATCCCGGCGTGCACCTGGGCGCAGCCGAGGAAGACGTCGCGCGCGTGGAACATGATCAGCCCGCCGACGTGGTCGAGCGGCATCCAGTTGAAGGTGCGCGTGTCCTGGTCGAGCCGGTTCACGCGGGCGGTGGCCGCGCTGCGGACCAGGACGTTCCGGTGGGTGAGCGTGACCGCCTTCGGGACGCCGGTGCTGCCGGAGGTCAGCAGGAGGACGACCGGGTCGCCCGGGTCGGGCTCGTGCCAGTCGCGGTCGGGCTCGTGCGCGGCGCGCAGCGCCGGTATGTCCCCCAGGTGGGCGGCGTGCCAGTCGCGGTCGGCGGTGACGGCGGGGGTGAGCTCCTGGCCCGCGCCGGTCAGCACGCGGGGGCGGCCGTACCCGGTCCAGACGCGTTCGAGCAGGCCGGGGCCGGTGCGCGGGTCGGCGCTGACGGGCAGCGGGAGGTAGCCGCCGAGGACGCAGGCCCAGAAGGCGGCGATCAGGTCGGGGTCGTCGGCGGACTGAAGGACGATCTTCTCGCCGGGCCGGACCCCCGCGGCGCGCAGGCCGGCCAGGACGCGGGACGCCCCGTCCAGGAGGTCGGCGTAGGTCTGCCGGAGCTCGGAGCCGTCGGGCCGGATGTAGGTCACGCCGCGGTCCGTCCCGGAGGAGCGGGCCGCCCGGACCAGCGCCGCGCCGAGGTGCGGCACGCCGGGGTCGGGCGCGGGTCCGCCGTCGAGCAGCGACGCGGTGCTGGTGCTGGAGCCGGTCACGCGTGGTTCTCCTTCTGGCGGTCGGTGGACTGCTGGGCGGTGGACTGCTGGGCGGTGGCGACGACGACGAGCGGGCCGCGGCCGTGGCGGGGGGCGGGCTCCTTGCGGAAGCCGCCGTACTCGGCCGTGACCTCCAGACCGGCGGCCGCGAGCAGGTCGCGTATCTCGGGGCCGGTCAGCACCGCCTGGTCGAAGAAGTTGTCGTACAGGGAGACGGTGCCGTCGGCGGCGCGGACGAGCAGGGTCTCCTCGTTGCGCCAGTTGGCCGTGTGCGGGTGGATCAGCTGCCGGGCGAGGCGGGTGATCAGGACGCCGTCCTCGCCGCGGTGGTGGCCGACGGTGTACGGCTGGAAGGTCTCGACGAAGTTCAGCAGGTGGCCGAATTCCAGGACGACCCGGCCGCCGGGGTTCAGCCAGCCGCGGATCCGCCCCAGGGTGTCGGCGAGCTCGGCGCGCGACAGGTAGTTGAGCGTCATGAACAGGCTGTGGACGAGGTCGAAGCGCTCCTCGGTGCGGAAGTCCTCGACGCGGCCGTGGACGTAGGTGAGGTGCTCGTCGCCCGCCTCGCGGGCGTACGCGGTGAAGGCGGCGCTCTGATCGACGCCGGTGCCGCGGTGGCCGCGGTCGCGCAGGGCCCGCAGGGTGGTGCCGGTGCCGCTGCCGAGGTCGAGGACCGTGCCGCCGTCGGGCAGCAGGGAGGCGAGGAAGTCCGTCTCGGCCTGGAGGTCGCGGAAGTCCTTCCGCATGACCTCGTAGTACTGGCCGGGGAATTCGAAGCTGGTGGGGGCGGGGGTGGTCAAGTCGGTCATCCTCCTCGGATGGTGAGGGCTCGTCGGTCGGGAGGCGCCGTACCGCCGCGCAGGGCGCGGTAGTCACGCGGCGTGACGCCGTACCGCTCGCGGAAGAGGCGGCTGAAGTGGGAGGCCTGGTAGAGGCCGGCGCGTTCGCCGATCGCGCTGACGGGCAGGTGGTCGAGGCGCGGGTCGAGCAGCTCGGACCGGCAGCGCGCCAGGCGTTCGTCGCGGATCCAGCGGGCGGGGCTGGTGCCGTTCTCCTGGAAGATCCGCTGGAGGTAGCGCAGCGAGACGTGGTGGTGGGCGGCGACCGCGTTCGGGGTGAGGCCGGGGTCGGCCAGCCGTTCGCGGATGTGCTCCTGGATGTGGAGCATGAGGTGGTGCCGGGCGATCTGGTCCTCGGCGGCGAGGTGGCGCATCCGGTCGGTCAGCACGGCCGCGGTGAGGCCCGCGAGGCTGACGCCGACGCGGTCGACGACGGAGTGGATCTCGGGGCCGTGCTCGTCGAGGCCGGCCAGCAGCTGGGAGAGCAGGGCGCCCGCCCCCTTGCGGCCGCACCAGCTGGCGGCGGTGAGCAGCTCGGTGTCCGCGGGGGGCAGGCCGAGCCGGCGGTGCGTGAGCAGGACCTCGACCAGCCGGAACGGGCGGGGCAGCTGGAGCCGGTACGGGCGGGTGGTGTCGCAGCAGATGATCTGCGGCGCGCTCGCGGTGTCGGTGCGGCCGTCCTGCTGGACCAGGATCTCGCCGTGGATCGGGCGGAAGACCCGCAGGTAGCCCGGGGTGCCGTCGAGGGAGCGGGCGGTCCGGACGCCCTCGTAGGGGGAGCCGGAGACCAGGGTGACCCACGCGTCGCCGAACTCCCGGCGCACGGCGGTGCCGCGGACGGCCTCGTCGTGCGTGCGCAGGACGTGGGCCGCGGCAGAGGGACTCGCATCGTGCGTGTGCATCGTTCTCCTCGCTCCGCGCAGCGGCTGTCGCGTGCTCCGGCCTCCTCGGGGTCTCCGTCGGAGGACTCCCCCGGAGGGCCACGACCATCAAAACATACCTCCGAGCACGTATGAGTAGCCGTATCAGAGCTTTCGATGGACTTCCCCCATCGACCGCCCGCCTCGGGGGGTTCGTGCGCAATCGGCGGGAAATCCAGGCGCTTTTGCGCAAGGAGGGGCGCTCCCTCCGGGTTACGTTCGAAGCCCTGGACATCCGCGCCGCGCGCGCCATCACGACGCATCACGTGCGCTGGCGGATGTAATTTCGAAGAGGGGTATGACCGTGACGATCAAGGTCGGAATCAACGGATTCGGCCGCATCGGCCGGAGCTTCTTCCGCGCCGCCCTCCAGCGCGGCGCGGACCTGGAAGTGGTCGGCATCAACGACCTCACCGACGCCGCGACGCTCGCGCACCTGCTCAAGTACGACAGCACCCTGGGCCGGCTGGGCCACGAGGTGCGCGCCACCGAGGACGGGCTCGTCGTCGACGGGCGCACCGTCCGCGTGACCGCCGAACGCGACCCGGCCCGGCTGCCCTGGAGGGAGCTCGGCGTGGACGTCGTCATCGAGTCCACCGGCGTCTTCACCGACGCGGTCAAGGCCCGCGCCCACCTGGAGGCCGGCGCCCGCAAGGTGATCATCAGCGCCCCCGCGAGGAACGAGGACCTGACGATCGCCTTCGGCATCAACGACCACCTCTACGACCCGGCCGCGCACGACGTCGTCTCCAACGCCTCCTGCACCACCAACTGCCTGGCCCCGCTGGCGAAGGTCCTCGACGACGCCCTCGGCATCGAGCACGGCCTCATGACCACGGTCCACGCCTACACCCAGGACCAGAACCTCCAGGACGGCCCCCACGGCGACCTGCGCCGCGCCCGCTCGGCGGCGACGAACACCGTGCCGACCACGACGGGCGCCGCGAAGGCCATCGGCCTCGTCCTGCCCCGGCTGAACGGCAAGCTCGACGGATACGCGCTGCGCGTGCCGATCCCGACCGGCTCCGCCACCGACCTGACCGTACGGGTCGGCCGCGCGACCACCGCCGAGGAGATCAACGAGATCTTCGCGAAGGCCGCCGAGGGGGAGCTCGCGGGCATCCTCACGTACACGGACGAGCCGATCGTCTCCAGCGACATCGTCACCGACCCGGCGTCCTGCATCTTCGACTCGGGCCTCACCAAGGTCATCGGCGACGGACGCCAGGTCAAGGTCGTCGGCTGGTACGACAACGAGTGGGGCTTCTCCAACCGGGTGGTCGACACCGCGCTGCTGGTCGGCGCCCGCGCCGCCTGACCGGGGGGACCGACATGATCAAGACGCCGTACCACGAGGGCGAACAGGCCGTGCAGAAGAGGGCCGGCGAGGGCGGGCCCGGCTGGGGCTCCCCCATGTTCGGGGGCGACCTGCTGCCCGGCTTCGGCCCGTACCTGCTGCGCCAGCGGATGCTCTTCCTCGGCGCCGCCGACTCCTCGGGGGCCGTCTGGTCCTCGCTGGTCACCGGCGACCCCGGGTTCGCCGCACCGCAGGACGCGCGGACGATCGTGCTGTCCTCGCTGCCGGTGCCGGGCGATCCGCTCGCGGACGCCTTCGAGACGACGAGCGACATCGGGCTGCTCGCCCTCGAACCGCACACCACCAGCCGGATCCGGATCAACGGGGTGGCGCGCCGCGAGGGCGACGCGCTGCACATCCGCACCGAGCAGGTGCTGGGCAACTGCCCCAAGTACCTCCAGGTCCGGGTGCCGGTCGCGGACGGGCCCGCGGCGGAGCCGAAGCCGGCCCGCGCGAGCGACGGCCTGACGCCCGAACAGGCGAGCCTCGTCCGCGCCGCGGACACCTTCTTCATCGCCAGCCGCGCGGAGGGGTACGGGGCGGACTCCTCGCACCGGGGCGGCGAACCGGGCTTCGTCTCGGTGGCGGGGCCGCGCAGGCTCGTCTGGCCGGACTACTTCGGCAACTCCTTCTACATGACCCTGGGGAACCTCCACCTGAACGCCGGCTGCGGACTGCTCTTCCTCGACTGGGAGACCGGCACCACCCTGCAGCTGTCGGGCAAGGCCCGCGTCGTCTGGGACGAGGCGCGGCGGGAGGCGGTGCCGGGGGCGCTGCGGATGTGCGAGTTCGACATCGAGCGGGTGGTCCAGATCGACGGGGCGACGCGGCTGCGCTGGGCGTACCGGGGACCGTCGCCGTACAACCCGCCGCCGGCGGTGAGGGGCTGACCGCGCGTCCCGGGAGGTCCGCGCCCGCCCCCTCGGGCCGCCTCCCGGGACGACCGCCCCTCCCCCGCCGCCCCGCCCGCCCCCACCGGACCCGACAAGGACACCGAGACCCATGACCACGACCGAGACCGAGACCCTGCCCCGGCTGCGTGCGGACGTCTCCACGCTGCCCCGCTACGTACCGGGCCGGCCCGCCCCCGACGACCTCGTCGACAAGCTCTCCTCCAACGAGAACCCGTACCCGCCGCTGCCCTCGGTGGTCCGCGCGGTCGAGGCCGGGCTCGGGCGGATCAACCGCTACCCCGACCCGGCCGCCACGGTCCTGCGGGACGAGCTGGCCGCGCACCTCGGCGTGCCCGCCGCGCACCTCGTCCTCGGCACCGGATCCGTGGGCATCACCCAGCACCTCGTCGCGGCCGCCGCCGGTCCCGGCGACGAAGTCCTCTTCGGCTGGCGCTCGTTCGAGGCGTACCCGCTGCTGGCCTGGGCCGCCGGGGCGACGCCCGTGGAGGTCCCGCTGCGCGGGGAGACGTACGACCTGGACGCCCTCGCCGCCGCGGTGACCGAGCGGACCCGGGTGGTGTTCGTCTGCAACCCCAACAACCCGACCGGGACCGCCGTGCGCCGGGCCGGGCTGGAACGGTTCCTGGACCGCGTGCCGCGCGAGGTGCTGGTCGTCCTCGACGAGGCGTACCGGGAGTTCGTCGACGACCCGGAGGTCCCGGACGGCATCGACCTCTACCGGGGGCGGCCGAACGTCGCCGTGCTGCGCACCTTCTCCAAGGCGTACGGCCTGGCCGCGCTGCGCGTCGGCTTCGCGGTGGCGCACCCCCGGGTCGCGGCCGCGCTGCGCGCCTGCGCCGTCCCCTTCGGGGTGAGCGGACCGGCGCAGGCGGCGGCGGTGGCGTCCCTGCGGGCCGGCGCGGAGCTGGCCGAGCGCGTCGCGGTCCTGCGGGCCGAGCGGACCCGGGTGACGGAGGGGCTGCGGGAGGCGGGGTTCGCCGTGCCCGGGAGCCAGGCGAACTTCGTGTGGCTGCGGCTGGGCGAGCGCACCGCCGGCTTCGCGGACGCGTGCGAGGAGGCGGGGGTGATGGTCCGGCCCTTCGGGGACGAGGGGGTACGGATCACGATCGGCTCGGCGGAGGCGAACGACCGGCTGCTGAAGGCCGCGTCGGGCCGGGCGGGCTGACCCCGGGCCGTCCCCGCCCGTCGGGGACGGGCGTGCCGCAGGCCGTGGACCCCACGGCCTGCGGCTGTCGTGTTCCGCGGTCCGGGAAGGGGGGTGCTCCGCGGTCCGGGAAGGGGCGTGTACCGCGGTCCGGGAAGGGGGGTGTCCGCCGTTCGGGAAGGGGCGCGCTCCGCGGTCCGGGAAGGATCGTGTACCGCGGTCCGGGAAGGGGAGCGCCCGGTGCCGGCGGGCCGCCGCCGGCACCGGGCGCTCCCCCGTCGTGCGCGGGCGCCTAGACGGGGACCCCGCCGAAGAGCCGGGCCAGTTCCTCGTGGAACCCCGGGAACGTCTTGGCGACGCACGCCGGGTCGTCCAGCCCGATGCCCGGGGCCCGCAGGCCCAGCACCGAGAAGGACATCGCGATCCGGTGGTCCCGCCGGCAGCGCACGGTCGCCGGGACCGGCACGCCCGGGTGCACGGTGATCCGGTCCCGGCCCTCCTCGACGTCCACGCCGAGGCGCCGCAGGTTCTCCGCGACGGCCGCGATCCGGTCCGACTCCTTGACCCGCGCGTGCGCGATGCCGGTGATCGTGACGGGCGCGTCGGCGAGCGGGGCGACGGCGGCCATCGTCATGAAGGTGTCGGAGATGTCCCCCATGTCGACGGTGAACCCGCCCCGGAGGGCGCCGCCCGCCGGGCCCGTGACCTCGGTCCAGTCCTCGCCCGTCGTCACGCGGGCGCCCGCGCGCTCCAGCACCCCGGTGAAGGCGGTGTCGCCCTGGAGGCTGGTCCGGCCCAGGCCGCGCACCCGGACCGTGCGGCCCGTGACCGCCGCCGCGGCGAAGACGTACGAGGCGGTGGAGGCGTCCGGCTCGACGACCAGGTCGGTGGGACGGTAGCCGCCCGGCAGGACGGTGAGGGAGCCGTCCGACTCCTCGACCCGCGCCCCGAACCGGCGCATCAGCGCCACCGTCATGTCCAGGTACGGGCGGCTGACCAGCCGGGGCACGTCCACCGTGAGCGGGCCGGACATCAGCGGGGCGGCCATCAGCAGCCCGCTGAGGTACTGGCTG
The DNA here is from genome assembly GCF_040636735.1 of Streptomyces sp. NPDC035033. Classification (NCBI taxonomy): domain Bacteria; kingdom Bacillati; phylum Actinomycetota; class Actinomycetes; order Kitasatosporales; family Streptomycetaceae; genus Streptomyces; species Streptomyces sp. NPDC035033. The sequence continues at coordinate 14,348 of NZ_JBEZUZ010000103.1, forward strand.
CTGACCCCCGAGTCCAGCTCGATCCGGCCGCCCCCGAGCCCCTCGGCCGACAGCGTGAACGGCAGGCCGGTGCCGGAGACCCGCGCGCCGAGGCCGGTCAGCGCGTCGAGCAGCGGGCGCAGCGGCCGGGCCCTGAGCTGGTCCGAGCCGTCGAAGACGTACGGGCCGCGCCCGGTGGCCGCGAACGGCGGCAGGAACCGGGCCGCGGTCCCCGCGTCGGCGCACCACACCCGGCCGGGCACGTACGGGCCGGCGCCGTGGCCCGTGACGGTCCAGGCGCCGTCGTCCTCGTCCGCCACCTCGAAGCCGATGGCGGTCAGCGCGGCGCGGAAGGCCAGCGTGTCCTCGCTGACCAGCGGCGCGGCGAGGCGGCTGCGGCCGGGGGCCGCGGCGGCGAGCAGCAGCGCCCGGTTGGTGATGCTCTTCGAGCCGGGGACGCGGGCGTCGAGGACGCCCGCGCCGGCCGGCGGCGCCTGCCCGCTCATCGGCCGGCCCCGGCGCGCCGCGCCCGGGCGTGACTGGCGCGGGCCGCCGCGGCGACCCTGACCGCCGTCAGGCCGTGGCTCTCGTAGAGCGCCTGGTACGGCGCGCTGGCGCCGAAGGAGTCGATGCCGACGGCCTCGCCCGCCTGCCCGACCAGCGCGTGCCAGCCGAGGACGGAGCCCGCCTCGACGGAGACCCGGGCGGTGACGCCGGGCGGCAGCACCCGCTCCCGGTACTCCTGGTCCTGGGCGTGGAACCACTCCAGGCAGGGCATCGACACGACCCGGGTGGGCAGGCCCTCCTCCTGGAGGACGCGGCGCGCGTCGAGGGCGATGGGCACCTCGCTGCCGGTGGCGATGAGGAGCACCTCGGGGCTGCCGCCCGCGGCCTCGGCCAGGACGTATCCGCCGCGCTTGACCCCGTCGGCGGAGGCCAGGCCGCCCTTCGCGCTCCGGTCGAGGACGGGGAGGTTCTGCCGGGACAGGCACAGGCCCGCGGGGCGGTCGCCGTGTTCGAGGATGGTGCGCCAGGCGACGACGGTCTCGTTGGCGTCCGCGGGCCGGACCACGTCGAGACCGGGGATGGCGCGCAGCGACCAGAGGTGTTCGACGGGCTGGTGGGTCGGTCCGTCCTCGCCGAGGCCGATGGAGTCGTGGGTCCAGACGTACGTGACGGGCAGCCGCATCATGGCGGCGAGCCGGACGGCGGGCCGCATGTAGTCGGAGAACACCAGGAAGGTGCCGCCGTAGGGGCGGGTGCCGCCGTGCAGGGCGATGCCGTTGAGGATCGCGCCCATGGCGTGCTCGCGGATGCCGAAGTGCAGCGTGCGGCCGTAGCGGTGGCCCGGGAAGGCGTCGGTGGCGAACTCCTCGGGCACGAAGGAGGGTTCGCCCTTCATCGTGGTGTTGTTGGACTCGGCGAGGTCGGCGGAGCCGCCCCACAGTTCGGGCAGGGCCGCGGCCAGCGCGTTCAGGACCTCGCCCGACGCCTTGCGGGTGGCCATCTGCCCCGGGCCCGCGGGGTCCGAGGGCGGGAAGGCGGGCAGGTGCCGCTGCCAGCCGTCCGGCAGCCGGCGCTCGGCGAGCCGGTCGAAGAGCTCCGCGCGGGCGGGTTCGAGGGCGCGCCAGTCCTGGAGGGCCTTGTCCCACGCGCGGTGGGCGGTACGGCCCCGGTCCGCGGCCCGCCGGGCGTGGGCCAGCACGTCGGAGGGGACCTGGAAGGCGAGGTCCGGGTCCAGGCCCATGGCGGCCTTCGCGGCGGCGGCCTCCTCGGCGCCGAGGGCGGAGCCGTGGACGGCGCCGGTGTTGCGCTTCCGGGGGGCGGGCCAGCCGATGACGGTGCGCAGCGCCACGAGCGACGGCCGGTCGGTGGTGTCGCGGGCGGCGGTCAGCGCCCGGTACAGGGCCGGGAGGTCCTCCTCGTACCCGCCGGTCTCGGTCCAGTCGACCTGCTGGACGTGCCATCCGTACGCGCGGTAGCGGGCGAGCGTGTCCTCGGAGTCGGCGATCCGGCGGTCGTCCTCGATGGAGATGCGGTTGTCGTCGTAGAGGACGACGAGGTTGCCCAGGCGCTGGTGTCCGGCGAGGGAGCTGGCCTCGTGGGCGACGCCCTCCTCCAGGTCGCCGTCGGAGGCGACGACCCAGACGGTGTGGTCGAACGGGGAGGCGCCCGGGGCGGCTCCGGGGTCGAGCAGGCCGCGCTCGCGGCGGGCGGCCATCGCCATGCCGACCGCGTTGGCGAGGCCCTGGCCGAGGGGGCCGGTGGTGGTCTCGACGCCCGGGGTGTGGCCGTACTCGGGGTGGGCGGGGGTCCGGCTGCCCTCGGTGCGCAGCTTCTTGAGGTCGTCCAGGGTGAGGTCGTACCCCGACAGGTACAGCTGCGTGTACAGGGTCAGGCTGGCGTGGCCGCAGGAGAGGACGAACCGGTCGCGGCCCGCCCAGCCGGGATCGTTCGGATCGTGCCGGAGCAGTCTCTGGAAGAGCAGGTACGCGGCGGGGGCCAGGCTCATGGCGGTGCCGGGGTGCCCGTGGCCGGCGGCCTCGACGGCGTCGACGGTCAGGGCGCGGGCGACCTCGACGGCGCGGCGGTCGAGGTCGCTCCAGGGGAGGGCGGAGGCGGCGGGCGGTGCGGCGGCAGGGGACACGGGTGCGGGACCTTTCTGTTCGCGGGTCTGTTCGCGGGGCGCGGCGGTGACGGCTCCGCGGGGCGCGCTGCCGGGGTGGTGCCGGGGGCGGGGCCGGGGCGTGCCGGAGGAGCGGTGCCGGGGTGGCGCCGGGGCGCGGCGCCGGAGGGCGGTGCCGGGCGCGGTGCCGGGGTGGTGCCGGAGGGGCGGGGCCGGGGCGTGCGGGGGCCCTTCAGGGGTTCGTCATCGCCGGACCCTGCGCCAGGCGGCCGCCAGGAGGTCCTCCGGCGGGTCCGACAGCAGGGCGGGGCGGCCCGGGGCGTCGAGGACCACGAGGCGGAGCCGGGTGCCGCGGGACTTCTTGTCGAGGCTCATCGCGGTCCGCAGCTGCGTCCAGTCGGCGGCGTGGCCGACGGGCAGGCCCACGGAGGCGAGCAGGGTGCGGTGCCGGTCGACGTCCGCGGCGGTGAGCCGACCGGTGAGCAGGGCCAGTTCGGCGGCGTACACCATGCCGACGGCGACGGCGTGGCCGTGCCGGACGCGGTAGCCGCTGACCCGCTCGACGGCGTGGCCGAGGGTGTGGCCGTAGTTGAGGTGTTCGCGGCGGCCCTGTTCGGTGGGGTCCTCGGTGACGATCTCCGCCTTGACGCGCACGGCGCGGTCGACCAGTGCGCGCGTGTGCGGTCCTCCGGGGCGGGCCGCGCCCGCGGGGTCCGCCTCGACCAGGCGGAGGATCTCCGGATCGGCGATGAACCCGGCCTTGATCACCTCGGCGAGGCCGCTCACGTGGTCGGCGGGCGGCACCGTGGCGAGCAGCTCCAGGTCGCAGAGGACCCCGGCGGGCGGGTGGAAGGCGCCGACTAGGTTCTTGCCCTGGGGCAGGTTGACTGCGGTCTTGCCCCCGACGGCGGCGTCGACCATGCCGAGGAGCGTGGTCGGGACGGTGACGAGGCGGACGCCGCGCAGCCAGCCGGCCGCGGCGAAGCCGGCGACGTCGGTGACGGCTCCGCCGCCGACGGCGACGACCGCGTCGTCGCGGGTGAGCCCAGCGTCGGCGAAGGCCCGCCACAGGCCCACCACGACCGAGGTGTCCTTGGCGGGCTCGCCGTCGGGGACTTCGAGGGAGACCACGACGCGCCCCTCGCCGGTGAGGCCGGCGGCGATCCCGCGGGCCACCGCGCGGACCGAGCCGGAGTGGACCAGGGCCACCCGCAGCGGTTCGGCGCCCAGGAGCCGGCCGGTCTCGCCGGTCAGGCCGGTGCCCACCGCGACCTCGTACGGGCGGGGGCCGCCGACGGCGATCCGGGTGACGGGGCGGCTCCTCGCCGCGGCGGCGGGCGGGGCGCTCACCGGGCCGCCCGCCGTCCGGGGCGGTCGCGCCCGTCGAGTCCGCCGAGCCCGTCGAGGCCGTCGAGGTAGGAGCGGTGGTTGCGGGCGGTCTCGGCGAGCGAGTCGCCGCCGAACTTCTCCAGTGCCGCGTGGGCCAGCACCAGCGCGGTCACAGCCTCGGCGACGACGGCCGCGGCGGGCACGGCGCAGACGTCCGAGCGCTGGTGGTGGGCGACGGCCGGCCCGCCGGTGGTGACGTCGACGGTGGCCAGGGCCCGCGGGACGGTGGCGATGGGCTTCATCGCGGCCCGCACGCGCAGGGGTTCGCCGGTGCTCATGCCGCCCTCGACGCCGCCGGAGCGGGCGGTGCGGCGGCGCGGCCCCCCGGGGCCCGGTTCGATCTCGTCGTGGGCGAGGGAGCCGGGGACGCGGGCCAGGCCGAAGCCGTCGCCGAACTCGACGCCCTTGATGGCCTGGATGCCCATGAGGGCGCCGGCCAGGCGGGCGTCGAGCCGCCGGTCCCCGTGCACGTGGCTGCCCAGGCCCGGCGGCAGCCCGTACGCGAGGACCTCGACCGTGCCGCCGAGGGTGTCGCCGTCCCGGTGCGCGCGGTCGATGGCGGCGGTCATCGCGCGGGAGGCTTCCGGGGTGAGGCAGCGCACCGGGTCGGCGTCGACCCGTTCGAGGTCCGCGGGGCCGGGCACCGGGCCCTCGGGGGCCAGGGCGTCGCCGATGCCGACGACGTGGCTGACCACGGTGATCCCGTAGGCCTGGGCCAGGAGGGCGCGGGCGATCTCGCCGAGGGCGACCCGGGCGGCGGTCTCGCGGGCGCTGGCCCGTTCCAGTACGGGCCGGGCGTCGTCGAAGCCGTACTTCTGCATGCCGGCGAGGTCCGCGTGGCCGGGGCGGGGCCGGGACAGCGGGGCGTTGCGGGCGAGCCCGGCGAGCTCCGCGTCGGGCACGGGGTCGGCGGCCATGACGGTCCGCCACTTGGGCCACTCGGTGTTGTCGATCCGGACGGCGACGGGGCCGCCCTGGGTCCGTCCGTGGCGGACGCCGCCGAGGAGGGAGACCTCGTCGCGTTCGAAGGCCATGCGGGCGCCGCGGCCGTGGCCGAGGCGGCGGCGCGCGAGGGCGTCCGCGAGGGCCTTGGTGGAGATCTCCACCCCGGCCGGTACGCCTTCGAGGACGGCGGTGAGCGCGGGGCCGTGCGACTCGCCCGCGGTGAGCCAGCGCAGAGTGCTCAAGGGAGGGGTCCTCCGTGTAGTCCTGGTGGGTGGGGTGGGCCGGGGCGGGCGGCGGTCAGACCGCGACCGGGTCCGGGGCGGTGTCCGGCCGGCGCATCCGCTGGACCCGCCAGCCCGCGGCCGTCAGGCTCTGGGCCATGGAGAAGGCGGTCGGGCGGGCCACCATCAGCTCGACCAGGCCGCTCTCCTCGCCGGGCGAGTGGTCGATCGTCACGTCCTCGATGTTCACGCCGAGTTCGGCGGCGTTCGCCAGCAGCCTGGCCAGCTCGCCGGGCTGGTCGCCGATGAGCACCCGGACCGGTGTGCACGCGGGCGCGGGGTGTCCGTGCTTGCCGGGGATGCGGTCGCGGCCCGTGATGCCGCGGCCGAGCAGGTCGGCCAGGAGCGTGGTGCCCTCGGCGCGCGCGTCGGGGTCGCCGGTGGCCAGGCTCCGCAGCGCGGCCACGGCGACCTGGAGGTCCTCGCCGAGTTCGGTCAGCACGTCGGCGACGGCCGCGGCGTTGGACTCCAGGATGTCCCCCCACAGCCGCAGGTCCCCGCCCGCGATGCGGACCATGTCGCGCAGGCCCTGGCCGGCCAGCCGGGAGGCGTCCGGGCTCAGGTGCAGCAGGCGGGCGGCGAGCAGGGAGGAGACGACGTGCGGGGTGTGGGAGACCTGGGCGACGGCCCGGTCGTGGGCGCCGCTGTCCATCACCACCGGCACCGCCCCGCACAGGGCCACCATCGAGAGGGCCGTGTTGAGGGTGTCCCGGCTGGTGGCCGCGGTCGGGGTGAGCACCCAGGAGCGGCCCTCGAAGAGGGTGGCGCAGGCGGCGAGCGGGCCGGACCGCTCCCGGCCGGCCATCGGGTGCCCGCCGATGAAGGTGGAGCGGTCGGCGCCGCTGGCGGCGACGCCGCGCTCCGGTTCCGACTTCACGCTGGCCACGTCCGTGTAGGCGCGGGCGAGCCCGCGGGCCTGGTGGGTGCCGAGGGCGGGGCCGACCTGGGCCGGCGGGACGGCGAGCACGGCGAGGTCCACGGTGTCGTGCGGGTGGCCGACGGTGCCCGCGCCGAGCGAGGCCGCGGTGCGGGCGGCCGACTCGTTCTCGTCGATGAGGTGGACGGCGACGCCGCGCCGGACGAGGGCGAGCGCGAGCGAGGTGCCGATCAGGCCCGTTCCCACCACGGCGGCGGAGCGGATCATCCCGAGGCTCCGTCCCGGACGAGGTCCCGGCGCAGCGCGGCGGCGCCGCCCAGGTACACGTGCGTGATCTCGCGCTTGGACCGTTCGGTCTCGGCGAGCGCGAGGATCCGGACGACCCGGGGCAGGGCGCCCGCGATGTCGAGCTCCTGCGCGCACATCAACGGCACGTCCCGCACGCCCAGTTCGCGGGCGGCGAGTGCCGGGAACTCGCTGATCAGGTCCGGGGTCGCCGTGAAGATCACGCTGACCAGGTCGTCCTCGTCGAGCCCGTTGGTCCGGAGCATCTCCTGGAAGAGGGTCCGCACCCCGTCGAGCAGGTGCCGGCGCTCGTCCCGTTCCAGCTGGATGGCACCTCGCACGGCACGCACGCTCACGCTCACGCTCATCGTCTTCCCCCTCGTCTCTTCTCGGGTGGGTCGCGGTCAGGCCGCGACGGCCGGGCGGGCCGGGGCCGCGGTGGCGTCGCGCCCCTCCCGGTACAGCTCCGCGACCTGGAAGGCCAGGTCGAGGGACTGCTCGCGGTTCAGGCGCGGGTCGCAGGCCGACTCGTAGCGCCGGTCCAGGTCGGCGAGGCGGACCGCGGTGCCGCCGCCGACGCACTCGGTGACGTCGTCGCCGGTCAGCTCGATGTGGATGCCGCCGGGGTGGGTGCCGAGGCCGTGGTGGACCTCGAAGAAGCCGCGGACCTCGTCGAGGACGTCGTCGAAGCGGCGGGTCTTGCGGCCGCCGGGCGCCTCGAAGGTGTTGCCGTGCATGGGGTCGCAGATCCAGGCGGGCCGCGCGCCCTCGGCGGTGACCTTGCCGATGAGGCCGGGCAGGATGTCGCGGATCGCGCGCGCGCCCATGCGGGTGATGAAGGTGAGCCGGCCCGGCTCGCGCGCGGGGTCGAGCTTGTCGATCAGGGCGAGCGCCTCGTCGGACGTGGTAGTCGGGCCGAGCTTGACCCCGATGGGGTTGCGGACCTGGGAGGCGAACTCCACGTGGGCGCCGTCGAGTTGCCGGGTGCGCTCGCCGATCCAGATCATGTGCCCGGAGACGTCGTACGGGAGGCCGGTGCGCGCGTCGGTGCGGGTGAGGGCGGCCTCGTAGTCGAGCAGCAGCGCCTCGTGGCTGGCGAAGATCTCGGAGGAGTGGAACTCGGCCGGGTCGGCGCCGCAGGCCGACAGGAAGGCCAGCGCGCCGTCGATGTCCCGGGCCAGGTTCTCGTAGCGCTCGCCGACCGGCGAGGCGGCGACGAAGTCCCGGTTCCACTCGTGGACCTGGCGCAGGTCGGCGTACCCGCCGGTGGTGAAGGCGCGGATGAGGTTCAGGGTGGTGGCGGAGGCGTGGTACATCCGCTTGAGCCGCTCGGGGTCGGGGGTGCGGGCCTCGGGGGTGAAGGCGAGGCCGTTGACCGAGTCGCCCCGGTAGACGGGGAGTTCGACGCCGTCGCGGGTCTCGGTCGGGCTGGACCGGGGCTTGGAGTACTGCCCGGCGATCCGGCCGATCTTCACCACCGGTACGGAGGTCGCGTAGGTCAGTACGGCGGCCATCTGGAGCAGGGTGCGGACCTTGGCGCGGATCCGGTCGGCGGTGACGGCGTCGAAGGTCTCGGCGCAGTCGCCGCCCTGGAGGACGAACGCCTCGCCGCGGGCCACCGCGCCGAGCCGGTCGCGCAGCCGGTCGCACTCCCCGGCGAAGACCAGGGGAGGGTAGGACGCCAGGTCCTCCACGGCGGAGCGCAGCGCCTGCGGGTCGGGCCAGTCGGGCTGCTGCGCCGCGGGCCGGAACCGCCAGGAGTCGGCTGCCGTGACGTGCTGGGCGGGTGTCATGGTGGCTGTACCTCAATCGGTTTCGGAGCGGAAACGGACGGGTGGGGGCGGGGCGGGGGTGGGGGGTGGAGGGCCGGCGCGGGCCCCGGTCGCGGGCGGGGGGGGCGGCACGGGGGCGGGATGTGCGCCGGTCCGGGGAGAGGCGGGGGATTGTTCCCTCCCCGGGCCGGCGGTCGGTGGGGCGCCGGCGTCAGCCGCGGGCCGGCTCCGGCACGTCCGTGGATCCGGACGGCACGGGCGCCTCGTCCTGCCCGGCGGCCTTGTCCCCGCGGGTGAGCAGGGCGAAGGAGAGGAATCCGCCGACGCCGAGGGCGGCGATGACGATGCCCATGGGGACGGCGGTGTCCTCGCCGGCCAGGCCCACGAGCGGCACCACGGCGGCGCCGATCAGGTGCTGGAACAGGCCGAGCAGCGCGGACGCCGAGCCCGCGACGTCGCCGTGGTTCTGGAGGGCCAGGGCGAACGAGTTGGGCATGATCAGGCCGACGCTGGAGACGACCAGGAACAGCGCGACGAGCAGCGGCGCGAGACCGGCGTCGGTGAGGACGACGGCCAGCAGGCCGAGGCCGCCGACGGCGGAGACGCCGAGGCCCGTCGCGAGCAGCGCGCGCGGCCCGGTGCGGTGCACGATCCGGCCGCTGACCTGGGCGGCGATCACCAGGCCGAGCGCGTTGACCGCGAAGACCAGGCTGAACATCTGCGGCGACATGCCGTGCAGGGACTGCAGGACGAAGGTGGAGCCCGAGATGTACGCGAACATGGCGGCGAAGCCCAGGCCGCAGGCGAGCAGGTAGCCGACGAACGCGCGGTCCTTGAGCAGCCGCCGGAAGACCGGTCCCGTGGCCTTGAGGCCGCCGCTGATCCGCTTCTCCGCCGGGTGGGTCTCGGGGAGGCCCAGGGCCACGCCGAGCAGCATCAGGGCCCCGGCGACCGCGAGGGCGACGAAGATGCCGCCCCACGAGGTGACGAGCAGCAGCTGGCCGCCGAGGACCGGGGCCAGGACGGGCGCGATTCCGGTGATCAGCATCAGCATCGCGAAGAAGCGGGCGGCCGCCGCTCCGGAGTGCCGGTCCCGCACCACCGCGGCGGCGATGACGATCCCGGTCGCGCCGCCCAGGCCCTGGAGCGCGCGCAGCGCCACCAGCGTCCAGATGTCCGGCGCGACCGCGCAGAGCGCCGCGGTGACGGCGAACAGGACGAGGCCGGCGATGAGCGGCCGGCGCCGGCCGAGGGCGTCGCTGAGCGGTCCCGCGATGAGCTGGCCGATGCCGAGGCCGAGCAGGCAGGCGGTCAGGGTCAGCTGGGTGGCCGACGCGCTCGCCTCCAGGCCCTCGGCGATCTGCGGCATGGCCGGCAGGTACGCGTCGTTGGCCAGCGGCCCCAGGGCGGTGAGGGCGCCGAGGATGACGACGAGACGGGCGCGCCCGCCGCCGCCGCTCGGCGAGGTGTCGGGTGAAGACGGTGAAGACATGGGGTCGAGTCCCTCCGGGGAATCGGGCGTCGCGGTCAGTGGGCCACGTTGATGCGGGACTTGACGGCGTTGCCCTGCTCCAGCTCGTCCACGAAGGCGACGGCGTAGTCCGGGTAGGTGATCCGGCTGTTGCCCTCGGCGTCGACGACGAGCTGCTCGCCGCCCTTGCGGTAGGTGCCGGTGCGCTCGCCGGCCTCGATGAGCTTGGCCGGGGAGATGAACGTCCAGTCCAGGTGGTCGGCCTGGCGGTAGAGGCCGAGCGCCTCGATCTGGGCGAGGGCGTTGTTCTTCCACATCTCGGGGAAGTGCGGGCTGTCGATGACGCGGACGCCGGGCGAGGTCTCCAGGCTGCCGGCGCCGCCGAGGACGACCAGGCGGCGGACGCCGCTGCGGTTCAGGCCCTCGATGAGCGCCTTGGCCGTACCGACGATGATCTTGCGGTCGTCCTCCTTGCCGACCCGGGGGCCGACGGCGGAGGCGACCGCGTCGAAGCCCCGGGCGGACAGGTCGGCCACGGTGGCGGCGTCGGTGGCGTCGCCCGCGACGACGGTGAGGCCCTCGCGGTCGGCGGCCCCCTCGATCCGGCCGGTGCGGGTGACGCCGGTGACGGTGTGGCCGCGGGAGAGCAGCTCGTCGGCGATGGCGCTGCCGATGTTGCCGCTGGCGCCAAAGAGCAGGATGTTCATGGTGTTCCTACCGTTTCTTCTTCATCGGGGGTGTGGGGGGACGGTGGGGCCGCCGCTCCCGCGTCACGAACATGGTGAACGGTCGCGAGATCTGGATCGTCCCCGACCTCAACCCGGACGGCGGCGAGTACGACATCGCC
>NZ_JBEZUZ010000104.1:0-23885 GCF_040636735.1 Streptomyces sp. NPDC035033
GGCGGCCGTGCCGCGCCGGACCCTGCTCTACGGGGCGAAGGCGGCGGTCGTGGGCGGGGGCGCGCTGGTCGTGGGCGTGGTGGCCGGGTTCGTCACAGGCGGGGCGGCGGGCTTCGTCCACGAGGAGGACCGGGATGGCGTCGCGGACGGGGTAGGCGAGGCCGCAGTCGGGGGACGCGCAGACCAGCTCGGGGGTCTCGTCCGCCGTGCGGTCGTTCAGCGGAGCGTGGCAGGCCGGGCAGGCCAGGATCTCCAGGAGGCCGGCTTCGAGCGGCATGGGGTGTCCCTTCGTACCAAGTGAATGGTGCTGGTCAGCTTACTGCCGGGGGCGGGGAGGCGCGGCTCGGCGAGCGGCCGCTCCCCGCCCCTCGGCGGGGGTGTCAGGCGCGGACGAGGGCGAGGACCTCGTCGCGGATCCTGGCCATGGTGGCCGCGTCGCGGGCCTCGACGTTGAGGCGGAGCAGCGGTTCGGTGTTGGACGGGCGGAGGTTGAACCACCAGTCGGCGGCGGAGACGGTGAGGCCGTCGAGCTCGTCGACGGTGACGCCGTCCTCGCCGGCGTAGGCGGCCTTGACGGCGGCGGTGCGCGCGGCCTGGTCGGCGACGGTGGAGTTGATCTCGCCGGAGCCGGTGTAGCGGTCGTAGGCGGCGGTCAGCTCGGAGAGGGGGCCCTCCTGGCCGCCGAGGGCGGCGAGGACGTGGAGGGCGGCGAGCATGCCGGTGTCGGCGTTCCAGAAGTCCTTGAAGTAGTAGTGGGCCGAGTGCTCGCCGCCGAAGATCGCGCCGGTCCTGGCCATCTCCTCCTTGATGAAGGAGTGGCCGACGCGGGTGCGGACGGGCGTGCCGCCGTTCTCGCGGACGACCTCGGGGACGGACCAGGAGGTGATCAGGTTGTGGATGACCGTTCCGCCGGGGGTCTTGGCCAGTTCGCGGGCGGCGACGAGGGCCGTGATCGCGGACGGGGAGACCGGTTCGCCGCGCTCGTCGACGACGAAGCAGCGGTCGGCGTCGCCGTCGAAGGCGAGGCCGAGGTCGGCGCCCTCGGCGCGGACGCGGGCCTGGAGGTCGACGATGTTCTTCGGGTCGAGCGGGTTGGCCTCGTGGTTCGGGAAGGTGCCGTCGAGCTCGAAGTACATCGGGACGGTGTCGAGCGGGAGGCCGTCGAAGACGGTGGGGACGGTGTGGCCGCCCATGCCGTTGCCGGCGTCGACGACGACCTTGAGCGGGCGGATGGCGGTGAGGTCGACGAGCGCCTTGAGGTGGGCGGCGTAGTCGGCGAGGGTGTCGCGCTCGGTGACGGTGCCGGGGGTGGCGGCGGCCTCGGGGGCGCCCTCCTCCAGCCAGCGCTCGGCGAGGGCGCGGATGTCGGCGAGGCCGGTGTCCTGGCCGACGGGGGCGGCTCCGGCGCGGCACATCTTGATGCCGTTGTACTGGGCCGGGTTGTGGGAGGCGGTGAACATCGCGCCGGGCAGGCCGAGGCTGCCGGAGGCGAAGTACAGCTGGTCGGTGGAGCAGAGCCCGATGAGGGTGACGTCGGCGCCGAGGCGGGCCGCGCCGCGCGCGAAGGCGTCGGCGAGGCCGGGCGACGAGGGGCGCATGTCGTGGCCGACGACGATGGCGTCGGCGTCGGTGACGCGGACGAAGGCGGCGCCGAAGAGTTCGGCGAGCTTCTCGTCCCACTGGTCCGGGACCACCCCGCGGACGTCGTACGCCTTCACGATCTGCGACAGATCGGCAGTCACGGATCCACCCTCCTGAGTTCTCGGCACGCGTGTGCGGCGCGTGTGCGGAACGCCCAAACTACCCGGGACGGAGGGTGGGGCAGAGCGGTGGTGGCCGGTTCGGGCCGCGTCGGGGCCGTACGGGGGCCGGGCGGCCGGGGTCAGTTGTCGGGGGAACGGAGCACCCGGAGGTGGCCGCGGCGGCCGACCTCCATGGGGTCGCCGCTCCGGCCCGTGCCGGGCTTGCCGCCGGCTCCGGCGGCGCGCTCCTGGGGGCGGGCCGCCTCCCGGACCGCGTTGGCCAGGGCTTCGAGGTCGTCGCCGCTGGGGCGGGTGGGGGCGGAACCGTCGGAGAGCCGCACGACCTCCCAGCCGCGCGGGGCGGTGAGGCGCTCGCTGTGCTCGGCGCACAGGTCGTAGCAGTGGGGCTCGGCGTAGGTGGCGAGCGGGCCGAGGACCGCGGTCGAGTCGGCATAGACGTACGTCAGTGTCGCGACGGCAGGGCGGCCGCACGCGGTGCGCGAACAGCGACGTACAGGGCTCACGACGTTGGACGGTACCGCACTCTTGAGCGGGCCGCGACGACTCTCCCCCGGGTCACTCCACCGTGTCGCGGTGTGACGTCCGACACCCCCCTTCGAGTGGTGCCCGTTCTGACCTGGGCCGGAGGGGGCGCAAGGGGGGTGGCGCAGGGGGCGATCCGGACAGGTTGGCGGTGGAATCCGGTCAGGTGCGGCCAGATGGCCGATCTCGCGCGGGTATCGAATCGTGCTCCGGAGCGGCCGGAATGTTCAGGTTTCGACAGGGGGCGGTGGGGCGGGCGGGGCGGAACGCGCCGTTCGGCGAGGACACGCCACGGTGCGGAGTGACCCAGGAGAGTTACGCTGCGTCAGTGATGGACACTCCTGTGCCGCCCGGGCCGCCGGGCCCTCCGCCCGGTTCCCCGCGAAGCTCCGGGGAGCCGCCTGCCGAGCCTCGGGTCCGCCGCCGCGACCGGCACGGCCGCGGGATGCGGGGGCCGGTCGCGCCGCCGCAGGTCCCGCTGTCCGTGAGCCGCGCGGACACCTTCCGCGATCTGGTCCTGGACTCGGTGGAGCGGCTGGAGCGGCGGTGGCCGCAGCTCCAGGACGTCGACTTCATGGTCATGGAGGTGCCGCCGCCGGTGTCCGGCGAGACGGTGCCGCTGGGCGGTTCGGTGCCGGCCGCGAAGCGGGAGCCGGCGCGGGTGGTGGTCTACCGCCGGCCGGTCGAGATCCGGTCGAAGTCCCGTGACGAGCGGGCGGCGCTGGTCCACGAGGTCGTGGTGGAGCAGGTCGCCGAGCTGCTCGGCCTCTCCCCCGAGTCGGTCGATCCCCGGTACGGGCAGGACTGAGGCCGGTACGGGCTCCGCGCGCGGGAGCCCGTACCGGCGGACGGTCTCAGTCGTCGAGGACCGTCAGGTCCTGGCGGGCGGTCGGGACCTGGACCGTGCCCCGGTCGTCGACGAGGGTCTGGACGGTGAACATCGGGACGCCGTCCTCGGTGACGGTGAGCGTCCGGGCCGCGTGGACGGGGCCGCCGGAGACCGGTTCGACGGTCACCGCGTAGGAGCCCTTCACGCCCTTGGGGGCCAGGTCGGTGAGGACGGTCGTGGTGCCGGCCTTGACGGTGACCGTGCGGGTGGCGGGGGTGCCGCCCTCCGTGCCGGCCGAGGCCGTGACCTTCACCTGGGCGGCCTCCCCGGCGGCGGTGAGGGCGAGGGCGGTGCCCTTGGCCCGGTTGTCGGCGACGGTGGCGCGGGCGGTGACGGGGGCCGTGGCCGGGATGAAGGCCACCTCCTGGTCGGAGCCCTTGCCGCGGACGACCCTGAGCGCCGCCACGACCGGGACCTGCTTCTTGGGGTCGGTCGGGGTGAGCAGCAGGGAGGCGGCGGCGCCGCGGGTGAGGTCGGGCAGGTCGACGGAGGCCGTCATGCCCGCCTTGACGTGCAGGGACTCGGCGGCGGCCGGGACGATCGTGCCGTTCGTGGTGACCAGCTGGATCTTCAGGTCGGCGTCGGAGTCGCCGGGGGCGAGGGCGACGAGGCGGACGCCGGTGGCGTCGGCGGGGATGCCGGGGAGCAGGACGCGGGCCGCCGGGTCGGCGGAGGCGGCGAGCCAGTCGCTGCCGAGGCCGTCGGTGGCGGAGCCCAGGACGGCGCCGACCCGGCCGGTGCGGGTGGTGACGTGGGCCGTCAGGTTCTCCTGGGCGCCTTCGGCGAGCAGGGGGCCGAGGAGGACGGGGACGGTGGAGCGCGGCGGGACCTGGACGCCCTCGGGGATGGAGGTCTTCAGCCGGCCCTCGGGGCCGTACAGCTCGATGTCGGCGACGGCGAGGGTGTCGTCCGGGTTGGTGAGGTGGATGTAGTCGGAGCGGCCCTTGGCGGTGGAGGCGGCCGGGAACCAGAAGTCGGTGTCCGGGGCGGAGCAGGTGACGCCGAGGAGGCCGCGGGCGGCGCCGGCCGGGACGAGGGTGGTCTGCTGGACGGTCCAGCCGGGGGCGAGGGTGCCGGTGGCGGTGCCGGTGAGGCCGTGGGTGACGGCGCCGTCCGTCTCGGTGGCGACGGGCTTGCCGGGGGTGGTGACGGTGGCGGGGGCCTTGGGGGCCTTGGTCTTCTTGCCGCCGGTGCCGCCGGCCGCGTCGGAGTTGCCGGCGACGGCGAGGACGGCGCCGGGCTTGGCGGCCGTGCCGTCGCCGGCGGGGGCCGGGGCGGTGGTGCCGGGCGGGGTGTACGAGGTGGTGAGCGTCTCGGCGATCTCCGAGCCGCTGGGGGCGGGGCAGAGCAGGCTGGTGCGCTCGACGGGGAGGCGGGCCGCCTGGGGGGCGGGGGTCGCGGTGGTCGCGGCGGCGGGCTCGCCGGGGGCGGTCAGCGCGGCGAAGCCGGTGACGGCGGCGAGGGCGGTGGCGACCGCGATCAGGGAGAGGGTGGTGCGCTTCACTGGTTGCTGCTCCCGTCGGGACGCTGCTCGGTCTCGTGGCCCTGGGGGTACCCGTGGTCGTAGCCGCCGTAGCCGTCGTGGGGGGCGTACGCCTGCGGGTCCTGGGCGTCGTAGCCCTGGGGGGCCTGGGGGGCGTAGCCCTGGGTCTGGTCGTAGCCGTGGCCCTGCTCGTAGCCGTGGGGCTGCTCGTAGCCGTGGCCCTGGTCGTAACCCTGCTGGGGGTACGCGTACGCCTGCTGCTGGTACGGGTCGGCGGCGTACTCCTGCGGGTAGCCCTGCTGGTCGTAGGCGGGGGCGTACGGCTGCGGGTCGTAGGCGGGGGCGTGGCCCGCGGCGTCCCAGTCGTCCGCC
The DNA here is from genome assembly GCF_040636735.1 of Streptomyces sp. NPDC035033. Taxonomy (NCBI): domain Bacteria; kingdom Bacillati; phylum Actinomycetota; class Actinomycetes; order Kitasatosporales; family Streptomycetaceae; genus Streptomyces; species Streptomyces sp. NPDC035033. The sequence continues at coordinate 5,030 of NZ_JBEZUZ010000104.1, forward strand.
TCGCCGGTCTGCTGTCCGGGGACGGAGACGGGGGCGGGTCCGGCGGGGGGTTCGGCGGCGGGGGGCTCCGGCCAGGCGTCGGCGGCTCCGGCGGCCGCGGCGGCCGCGGCGGCGGTCTCGGCCTCCGCCTCGGCGGCGGCGCGCAGGCGGCGGGCGCGGCGGCCGTCGCCGTCGGTGGCCTGGGCCGGGACGGCGGCCTCCTCCTCGGGGAGGTCGTCGTCGATCTCGCGGCGGCGGCCGGGCAGGGCGAGGACGACGAGGACGACGGCGATGCCGAGCTGGGTCCAGATCCAGACGGTGTGCGTGAACGGCTCGTCGTAGGTGAGGTCGAGGCGGCCGCCGCCGGCGGGGAGCTGGAAGCCCTGGGCCCAGCCGTCGACGGTGGTCGGGGTGAGCGCGGTGCCGTCGAGGGTGGCGGTCCAGCCCTCGTCGGCGCGGTCGGCGACGCGCAGGACGCGGCCGGCCGGGCCGGCCGGGATGTCGGCGTGGGCCTCGACCGGGCCGGCCGGGACGAGGACGGCCCCGGCCGCCTCGGCACCCGCCGCCCCGGCGCCGGTCTTCGCGGCGGGCGGGACGATCATCACGCGGGCGATCTCGCGGTCGACCCGCCAGAGCGCGGCGCCGTCGAGCTGGCTGAGCCGGGAGAGGCCGGGGGTGGTGTCGAGGACGCGGCTCATCTGGCGCGGCGAGCCGTCCTTGACGAGCACGTACCGGATGGCGAACGCGCTCAGCTCCTGCGTCTGGTCGGCGCCGGAGCCGGCGACGAGCTTGGCGACGACGGAGTCGAGGCGGGGGTCGGGCTCGGCGGTCGCGGTCAGTTCGGCGTCGCCGAGGCGGGCGCCGGAGCCGCGGACGAGGGTGTAGTCGACCGCGCCGGGCGAGCTGCCGGAGAGCACCAGGGTGCGGGGCTGGTCCTCCTGGCCGCTCTCCTCGGCGACGAAGGCGGGGACCTGGACGGGGTCGCGGCGGGTCAGCGGGCCGTCGGCGCCGCCGATCATCCAGCCGGCGGCGGCGACGGCGGGGCCGACGGCGCAGGCGAGGGCGATGAGGGCGGCGACGGGCTGGCGCCAGCCGAAGCCGTGGGCGGCGACGCGGTTGCGGCCGCCCTCGGCGCCGAGCATGCCGGCGGCGATGAGGGCGGAGCCGTAGACGAGGGTGGCGGGGCCGGCCCAGCCGGTGCCGCCGGCGCCGTTGGCCAGGGCGGCGAAGAGCAGGCCGGCGAGGGCGGCGGCCCAGGCGGCGAGGACGGCGGTGCGGCGCTCCTCGCGGAGGAGGGCGGCGAGCGCGGCGAGGACCAGGCCGAGGAGGAGGAGCCCGCCGGTGGTGCCGGGGCCGCCGGGGCTGCTCGCGAGCAGGTCGACGGCGGAGGCGGTGCCGGTGCGCAGGTCGAGGCCGGCCTCGTGGAGGAAGGCGGAGGGGTCGGTCAGCAGGGAGAGCGACCAGGGGGCCAGGGCGAGGACGGGGGTGCCGACGGCGGCGAGGAAGCGGAGGCCGTACGCGGTGATGTCGTGGCGGCGGACGGCGAGGACACCGAGGCCGAGGAGGACCGCCAGCGGCCACACGATCGGGGTGAAGGCGGTGGTGACGGTGAGCAGCAGGGCGTACGCCCAGGTGGCGCGCCAGCTGCCGCGGTCGGGGCCGGTGAAGCCGTGGGCGGTGACGGCGGCGCGGGCGATCAGGGGGAGCAGGATCGCGAGGACCGCGGTGCCGAGGCGGCCGGTGGCGAGCGCGCCGGTGGCGGCGGGCAGGAAGGCGTAGGCGACGGCGCCCCAGGCGAGCAGGAGGCGGGAGCCGACGAGGCCGCGGGCGGCGAGGTAGGCGGTGAAGCCGGCGAGCGGGACCGAGCAGACGAGGAGGACGGTCAGCGCGGTGGAGGTGGAGCCGAGGAAGAGGGCGGAGAGCGCGGCGAGGATGCCGAGGTAGGGCGGGGCGCTCTGGGTGCCGCCGGTGCCGAGGGCGTGCCACGCGTCCGCGTACTTGTTCCAGAGTTCGGAGACGGTGTCGGGGGCGGGCAGCAGGACGCCGCCGGCGAGGGAGCCGCCGGCGAAGAGGTTGCGGCAGGCGACGAGGGAGACGACGAGGAGGAGGGCGAAGAGGACCGGTCCGGGCTTGCGGGCGATCTTCTTCAGCCGGGCGAACTGCTCGATCTCCAGGAAGTCGGCGTCGTCGCCGCCGGGGCCGGACTCGACGGCGCCGTGGCGGGAGCCGGAGTCGGCGTCGTCCCCGCCGAAGTGGGAGGCGAGCTGTTCGGCGGCGGCGCGGAGGGTGGCGCCGGGCGGCGGGAAGAGGGGCCGGAGTTCGCCCGGCGGGACCTCGGGGTTCTTCCGCCGCTTGCGGGCGGCGAGGATCTTCTCGGGCCGCAGCAGGGTGGCGAACAGGCCCATGGTCTCGTCGACGGCCTGGCCGGGGGCCTTGCCGACGAGGAGGCCGAGGGTGCGCAGCAGGGTGCCGAGGACGAGCCGTACGAAGACGTAGGGGAGGGCGCGGCCGGGGGTGTTGGCGAGCAGCGTGTAGACGGCGGCGGCCTTGTCGACGCGGTGCGGGCTGGCGGCCGTGCGGCCGGCGCAGTCGACGGAGCGGCGCTCGCGGGCGGACGCCTCGGCGTGGCGGAGGACGGCGTCGGGGGCGACGAGGACGCGGTGTCCCGCGGAGTGGGCGCGCCAGCAGAGGTCGACGTCGTCGCGCATGAGGGGCAGGCGGCGGTCGAAGCCGCCGAGCTCCTCGAAGACGTCGCGGCGGATCAGCATGCCGGCGGTGGAGACGGAGAGGACGGGGCGGATCTGGTCGTGCTGGCCCTGGTCCTGCTCGCGCCGGTCGAGGCCGGTCCAGCGGCGGCCGCTGCGGGCGATGGTGACGCCGGCTTCGAGGAGCTGCTTCTTGTCGTACCAGCCGCGCAGCTTGGGGCCGATGACGGCGGCGTACGCGTCGGAGTCGGCGACGCGGAGGAGTGCGGCGAGGGCGCCGGGCTCGGGGGCGCAGTCGTCGTGGAGCAGCCAGAGCCACTGGACCGGTTCGCCGTGCGGGAGTTCGGGGAGGTCGTACGCCTCGTCGTTCCAGGAGCGGCTGACGGGGTCCCAGCCGCTGGGGCGCTTGAGGTAGGGCAGGTCCTCCGGTCCGAGCACGGGCGCGGTGCGGACGGCCTCGTCGACGGCGGTGCCGAAGCCGGTGCGGCGCGCGAGGTGCAGGACGCGGTCGGCGCCGATGGCGTCGGCGACGAGCCGCGCGGAGTCGTCGGCGCTGCCGGTGTCGGCGGCGATCACGCTCTGCGCCGGGCGTTCCTGGGCGAGCAGCCCGGAGAGCGCGTCCGGCAGCCAGCGGGCTCCGTCGTGGGTGACGAGCACGGCGGTGACGACGTGCCTGGGGAACTCAGGAGTTGAGGACATCGAGCTACGGGCCCTCCGGCCGGGGTCGCCCGCGGGGGGCGTGGGGAGCGTCTCGGACGGAGGCCCACACTAATGGCTGCGGCGAGGAGGCTAGGCCGTCTCTTCCGGATCATGCCGGGCTCGCGACGCCTGGCACGCACGCTCGCCGCGTTGTCGTCGGTCGCCGATGTCCCCCGGCTACCGCCGGGAGGTGCCCCCACCGCATGGACTCCCTCCTCCGCCTTGCGAGCGCACGCACCAGACGCCGCTCCCTGATCCGGCCTGATCCGGAAGAGACGGCCTAGGGCGGTGCGGTCCCGCGGGCGCTCCGGCCGGGACGGTGCGGGTCCTGGGGGCGGGTGGGCCGGGGCCGGGTGTGCCGGGGGCCGGGCGCCGTCCCGGGGGCGTCGGGTCCGGCCTCGTCCCGGGGTCCCGGCCCGGCGGGAGGCGGGGCCGGACATGGGAACGGTCCGTCTCCCGCGCCTGGCGCGGGGGACGGACCGTGGGGGTCTTCGGGTGGGGTGGTTTCCGGCCGGGCGGTTCAGACGGCGGCCTTCTTCAGGCGGCGCCGCTCGCGCTCGGAGAGGCCGCCCCAGATGCCGAAGCGCTCGTCGTTCTGGAGTGCGTACTCCAGGCATTCGGAGCGGACTTCGCAGGCGAGGCAGACCTTCTTGGCCTCTCGGGTCGAGCCGCCCTTCTCGGGGAAGAAGGACTCGGGGTCGGTCTGGGCGCACAGCGCGCGCTCCTGCCAGCCGAGTTCCTCGTCCGCGTCCTCGACCAGCAGTTCCTGGAACAACTCGGTCATCTGCGCCCCTCGTCTGTCTGTGCGTCCCGTGATGTCGCCGTGATCGAAACGGCCGAACGACACGAGTGAAATTACAAGTTGGTGCTCTGTGCGAGTCAAGCCGAGATCTGCTATTGGGCCCCGTATTCACTCTGCGGAACCAAGCCTATGCGGAAAGTGTTCAAATCACCAAAAAACGTGACACATGCCACCGGCCGTTCCCGCGGCGTCGCGCCTCCGCCCAGAAGGACGTACGAGACTTGGATCTTGTTGCGATCCAGCCATGGAAGCGATCCGGATCACAGTCCGGTCACGGAGCGTGCGGACGGACGGAGCGGATCCGGGGTCGCGGCCATGTTTACGGGCACGACTGCTGCGCCATGTTGCCTGGTCCGGGCCTGAACAAACCTTTCTCCGGGCACTGTAACCGGATGAGGTGAAACATTACCCCCAAATCGGGCATTGAGTTGACAGTCGGGTACCCCTCCCGCCACTTTGGTGGCATGCCAGCGACCGCAGCGCCCTCCGCGACCCACGCCCGTGGGTTCCGCCGCGCTGTCCAGGCGCGCTGTTGCTGTTGCTGTCCCAGCTGTTGATGCCGCAGAGCTCCAGCCTCTTCCCCCAGCGTCACCCCGCGTCGCCCGCGTCGGCCGTGTCATCCGCACGACCCCCGCGCCCCCCACCGCTCTTCGTTTCTGCCGAGGAACCACCCCGCCCATGAACATGGACAGCGACCTCCAGATCGCCGGCGACCTCATGGAGGTCCCCCACCTGCTCCAGCCCGAGCGCGAGCACCCCGTCACCGTCGCCGAGTTCGCCGGTCTCGCCCGCGAGATCGCCGCCGACCGCGACCGGTGGGCCCCGCACGTCGAGTACGACGCCACCTCCCGCTGGTACCACCGCCTGCGCGTCGGGCCCGGCTACGAGGTGTGGCTGCTCTCCTGGGTGCCCGGCCAGGGCAGCGGCCTCCACGACCACGGCCGGTCCTCCGGCGTCCTCACCGTCCTCCAGGGCGAGTTGACGGAGCGTACGGACCGGGGCGCGCGGAAGCTGCTCCCCGGCGGCCAGCGCGTCTTCGCGCCCGGGTACGTCCACGAGGTCGTCAACGACTCCCTCGACCCCGCCGTCAGCCTGCACGTCTACTTCCCCGGCCTGACCGAGATGCCGATGCACGAGTCCATGCACGAGGCGCTCCGGGAGCGGTGCGCCCCGGCCGTCCCCGAGGCCCCGGCGCCCCCGGAGACCGTCACCGCCTGACAGACTGCTGCGCATGCGCATTGTGGTTCTGGCCGGCGGCATCGGTGGTGCCCGTTTCCTTCGCGGCCTCAAGCAGGCCGCTCCGGACGCGGAGATCACGGTCATCGGCAACACCGGTGACGACATCCATCTCTTCGGGCTGAAGGTCTGCCCCGACCTGGACACGGTGATGTACACCCTCGGCGGTGGCATCCACGAGGAACAGGGCTGGGGCCGCGCGGACGAGACCTTCGCCGTCAAGGAGGAGCTCGCCGCGTACGGGGTCGGGCCCGAGTGGTTCGGCCTCGGCGACCGGGACTTCGCCACCCACATCGTCCGCACCCAGATGCTCGGCGCCGGCTACCCGCTGAGCGCCGTCACCGAGGCGCTGTGCGACCGCTGGCGGCCGGGCGTCCGGCTGCTCCCGATGTCCGACGACCGCGTCGAGACGCACGTCGCCGTCGAGGTCGACGGGGAACAGCGGGCCGTCCACTTCCAGGAGTACTGGGTGAGGCTGCGCGCCTCCGTCGACGCCAGGGCCGTCGTGCCCGTCGGCGCGGAGACGGCGAAGCCCGCCCCGGGCGTCCTGGAGGCGATCGCCGGGGCCGACGTCATCCTCTTCCCGCCGTCCAACCCGGTGGTCTCCATCGGCACGATCCTCGCCGTGCCCGGCATCCGGGAGGCGGTCGCCGCCGCCCCCGCGCCGGTCGTCGGCCTCTCCCCCATCGTCGGGGACGCGCCGGTGCGCGGCATGGCCGACAAGGTGCTCGCGGCGGTCGGCGTCGAGGCCACGGCGGCGGCCGTCGCCCGCCACTACGGCGCCGACCTCGTCGACGGCTGGCTGGTGGACACCGTGGACGCGGGCGCCGTCGCCGACGTCGAGGCGGCCGGCATCGCCTGCCGGGCGGTGCCGCTGATGATGACCGACGTGGACGCGACCGCCGAGATGGCGCGGGCCGCGCTCGCGCTGGCCGAGGAGGTGCGGGGATGACCGCCGCACCCCCGTCGTACCGCGTCTGGGCGGTGCCCGGCCTGCCCGAGGTCGCGCCCGGGGACGACCTGGCCAAGCTGATCGCCTCCGCCTCCCCCGGCCTGGAGGACGGCGACGTGCTGCTCGTCACCTCCAAGATCGTCAGCAAGGCGGAGGGGCGGATCGTCGCCGCCGACGACCGCGAGGAGGCCATCGACGCCGAGACCGTACGGGTCGTGGCGCGGCGCGGCACCCTCCGCATCGTCGAGAACCGGCAGGGGCTCGTCATGGCCGCCGCCGGGGTCGACGCCTCCAACACCCCGGCCGGGACCGTGCTGTTGCTGCCCGAGGACCCGGACGGGTCGGCCCGGCGGATCCGGGCCGGACTGCGCGAGGCGCTGGGCGTGGACGTCGGCGTCGTCGTCACGGACACCTTCGGGCGGCCCTGGCGCTCCGGCCTCACCGACGTGGCGATCGGCGCGGCCGGGGTGCGGGTCCTGGAGGACCTGCGGGGGGTCGCCGACTCCCACGGCAACGAGCTGAACGTGACCGTCGTCGCCTCCGCCGACGAACTCGCCGCCGCCGGCGACCTGGTGAAGGGCAAGGCGACCGGCATGCCGGTGGCCGTCGTCCGCGGCCTGCCGCACCTGGTCGGCGACGACGACGAGCCCGGCGCACGCGCGCTGGTGCGCTCCGCCGCCGACGACATGTTCCGGCTGGGCACCTCGGAGGCCGTGCGGGAGGCGGTGACGCTGCGGCGGACGGTACGGAAGTTCACCGACGACCCCGTCGACCCGGGGGCGGTGCGGCGCGCGGTCGCCGCGGCCGTGACGGCCCCGGCCCCGCACCACACCACCCCGTGGCGGTTCGTCCTCCTGGAGTCCCCGGAGTCGCGGCTGCGGCTGCTCGACGCGATGCGGGACGCGTGGATCGCGGACCTGCGGCGGGACGGGAAGTCCGAGGAGTCCATCGCGAAGCGGGTGCGCCGCGGGGACGTGCTGCGCGACGCGCCCTGTCTGGCCGTCCCCTGCCTCGTCATGGACGGCTCCCACCACTACGGCGACCCGCGCCGCGACGCCGCCGAGCGCGAGATGTTCGTCGTCGCGGCCGGCGCCGGCGTGCAGAACTTCCTCGTCGCCCTGGCGGGCGAACGGCTGGGCTCCGCCTGGGTCTCCTCGACGATGTTCTGCCGGGACGTCGTACGGGACGTGCTCGGGCTGCCGGAGCACTGGGACCCGATGGGCGCGGTGGCCATCGGCCGGCCGGCCGCGCCGCCGAAGGAGCGGCCGGCGCGGCTCGCCTCGGACTTCGTCGAGGTGCGCTGACGCGCCCGCTCAGATGCGGGTGATGTCGTTCGGGGCCAGCCGGGGGGCCCGGCGGGGCGGGGTCCGGCCGCTGAGGAGGATCAGCCGGGCGGCGCGGTGGCGCTGGCCCGCGTAGGGGGCCAGCAGCTCCAGCATCGCCGCGTCGTCGGCGGTGCGGTCGCCCGCCAGGGCCCAGCCGATGATGCCGGGCAGGTGGAGGTCGCCGGTGGTGACCTCGTCGGGGGCGCCGTTGCTGCGCTGGACCGTCTCCGCGGAGGTCCAGGGGCCGATGCCGGGGATCAGTTCCAGGCGCCTGCGGGCCGCCGGCGGGTCCATGAGCGCCGCCTCCTCCAGCCGGGGGGCCACCCGCGCCGCGCGGACGATCGTGGCGGCGCGCTTGCCGTCGACGTTGGCGCGGTGCCACTCCCAGGACGGGATCCGCGCCCAGGCGCGGGGCTCCGGCATCACGTACAGGCCCTCGGGCGCCGGGCCGGGGGCCGGTTCGCCGTACTGGCGGACCAGGCGGCGCCAGGAGCCGTACGCCTCCGTCGTCGTGACCTTCTGCTCCAGGATCGACGGGATCAGCGACTCCATGACCAGGCCCGTCCGGGTGAGGCGGAGGCCGGGGCGGCGGCGGAGGGCCGCGAGGACGAGCCGGTGGCGGGGGACGAAGGCGGCGGGGTCGTCCTCCGCGCCGAGGAGGGCGGGGAGGTGCCGGTCGAGCCAGGCGGCTCCCGGGCCCCAGGTGTCGGCCGTGACCTCGCCCCCGGCGCTCCGCACGCGGAGCGTCCCCGGGCCCTCCGGGGTGCGGCTGGCGCGCCAGACGGAGCCGTCCGCGGCGACGCGGAAGGTGGGGTCGTGGGGGCCCCGCCTGAGGGGGCCGAGGGTGAGGCCCAGGTCCAGGGCCCCGGTGCCGGGTACGGGGGCGTCGCCGCCGCGCGCGGTGGTGCGGGTGGGTCTCGGGGCGAAGCGGCCGGCCATGGGTCGAGCGTAGCCGGGCGGGACGGGGCGGCGGGCCCGGTGCCGGACCGCCGCCCCCGCGCGGTCCTACTGGTCCGAGCTGAAGCGGACCGTGCCCGCGGGAAGGGTGGCGTCGCACCAGATGCGGATGCCGTCGCGGAGCTCGTTGTCGGGGCCCACGTGGGCGCCGTCGCCGATGACCGCGCCCGTCAGGACCGAGCGGGCGCCAATGCGGGCGCCGGCGCCGATGAGGGAGTCGGTGACGATCGCGCCGGGCTCGATCACCGCGCCGGCCAGGAGGGTCGAGCCGGTCACCCGGGCGCCCTCGCCCACCGTCGCGTCCGCGCCGACGACCGTGCCGCCGGTGACCTTCGCGTCGGGGGCCACGCGGGCCGAGGGGAGGACCAGGCGGTCGCCGCAGCGGCCGGGGACGGCCGGGGAGGGGGCGCGGCCGAGGACCAGGTCGGCGGAGCCGCGGACGAACGCCTGCGGGGTGCCGAGGTCCAGCCAGTAGGTGGAGTCGACCATGCCCTGGAGGTGGGCGCCGGCGGCGAGCAGCTCCGGGAAGGTCTCGCGCTCGACGGAGACGGGGCGGCCGGTGGGGATCGAGTCGATGACCGACCGGCGGAAGACGTACGCGCCGGCGTTGATCTGGTCGGTGACGATCTCCTCGGGGGTCTGCGGCTTCTCCAGGAAGGCCGTGACGCGGCCGGTCCCGTCGGTGGGGACGAGGCCGAAGGCCCTCGGGTCCTCGACGCGGGTGAGGTGGAGCGAGACGTCGGCGCCGGAGTCGGCGTGCGTGGCGACCAGGGCGCGGATGTCGAGGCCGGTGAGGATGTCCCCGTTGAAGATGAGGACGGGGTCGTCCGGGCCCGAGTGGAGGCGGGAGGCCACGTTGCGTATCGCGCCGCCGGTGCCGAGCGGTTCCTCCTCGGTGACGTACTCCAGGCTCAGGCCGAGGTCGGAGCCGTCACCGAAGTGCGGCTCGAAGACCTCGGCGAGGTAGGAGGTGGCGAGCACGATGTGCTCGACGCCGGCGGCCTTGGCCCGGGCCAGCTGGTGCGTCAGGAAGGGGACGCCGGCCGCCGGGACCATGGGCTTGGGCGTGTTGACCGTGAGCGGCCGCAGCCTTGTCCCCTTGCCACCGACCAGGAGGATCGCTTCTGTCACCTGTCGTCTCTGCTTCCTGTTCGGGGCCGGTCAGCGCGCCCGTCTTCGGTCGTCCGTGCGATATGACCGGTCAGTTTATGCAGATGGTTGCCTCCGCGCCCTCATCAGCTTCGTCCCTGGTACTTCGCCGAGGAGGCCCGGGCGGTTCCGAGCTTGCCGTAGAGACGGGCGCCGGGACACTCCGTGGCGAAGCCGTCGCGGTGTCCCGCGATGGCGCGGAAGGTGACTTTCCGGCCCTTCTTGTAGAGGTTGCCGCCGCCGGAGACGAGGGTCTGGGTGCCCTTGGGGTCGACGCCGTGGAGCCCGAGTTTCCAGGCCGTCAGGCGGGCGACGGCGGTCACGACGGCGGCCGGCGGGGTGGTGCTGGTGAAGGTGCCGAGGACGGCGATGCCCATGCTGTTGGTGTTGAAGCCGAGGGTGTGCGCGCCGAGGACCGGTTTCGTCACTCCGCCGGCCCGGCCTTCGTAGATGTTTCCGCACTTGTCGACGGCGAAGTTGTAGCCGAAGTCACGCCATCCGCTGCTCTTCACGTGGTAGCGGTAGATACCGCGCAGGACGGAGGGGGCTTGGCGGCACGTGTAGTTGTTGCCGGTGGCGCTGTGGTGGACGAAGGCCGTCTTGATGGTCTTGGTGTAGACGAACTTCTTCTCGCGGATGCTCTCGTCGGCGCCCCAGCCCTTCCGGGTGATGATCTTGGGGCGGGGGCCGATGTAGGGCTTCTTCTTCGCCGCGGCCGGGAGCGCCGCCCCCGCCTCGGCCTCCGGGAGCCTCGTCCCCGGCGGTCTCGTCCCCGGGGTCGCCGTCTCCGCCTCGGTCAGGACGGCCGGCGGGGCCATCGCCCTGGTGCCGGGGGCGGGGGCGGGGTCCGCGGGGGCCTCGCCCGGGTCGACCAGTTCGAGGCGGAGTCCGGCCGGGAGCGGGGCCGTCCGGGCCTCCGCCGTGCCGTGTCCGTGCTCCGCCGCGTCCGCTCCGGCGGTCCCGTCCTCCGCCGTGCGCTCCTCCGCCGTGCGCTCCTCCGCCCGTACGCGGATCTCGACGCCGTCCGAGTCGCCGACCCACAGCGGGGCGGTGGAGCCGCGGAGGCCGCGGGCGGCCTCGGCCGTGCCGGGGTCGGCGCCGTGCTCCTCCTGGTGGGTCTCCACGTCCTGCCACGGGGACCACGTGCCGTCGGCGGTGGCGCGGGTGCGGACCTGGACGGTGCCGTGGAGCGGGGCCGCCGGGTCGTCCCAGACCACGCCGACGAGCGAGAAGGGCCTGACGTCCCGTCGGGTCAGGCCCTGCTCGGCCGCGGCGCCCGGGTCGGTCCCGAAGGACCGGACGGAGGCGCCCAGCGGCCTCAGCGGCAGCGACTGGGTGGAGCCCGGCAACTCGTCCCGCTCCGGTGGCACGGCGGCCGCCGCCGGGCGCGCGGTGGCCGTCGCGGGGGCGGCGAGGGTGACCGGCAGGGCGAGCGCGGCCGCGCAGGCGACGGCGATCGAGGAGGCGAGTGAGGCACGCATGGGCCGATCGTGCGGAGCCCCGGGGCCCGGCGCGCGGCGAAAGGGTGACGGCGCGTCGGGCCGACCGGAGGACGCCGTCACCGGTTCGGCCCAGGGCGGCGCGGGCGCCCGCGTACCCTGTGCGGCGTGAACGCCAGCGACCGCACCCCCGCCGACCTGCTGCGATCCGCGCTCGCCGCGGACCCCGGCCGTCCCTTGGTCACCTACTACGACGACGCCACCGGTGAACGGGTGGAATTGTCCGTCGCCACCTTCGCCAATTGGGTGGCGAAGACGGCCAATCTGCTCCAGGGCGACCTGTCCGCCGAACCCGGCGACCGGCTCGCGCTGCTGCTGCCCGCGCACTGGCAGACCGCCGTCTGGCTGCTCGCCTGTTCCTCCGTCGGGGTGACGGCCGAGCTGGGCGGCGACCCGGCCGGCGCCGACCTGGTGGTGGCCGGTCCTGACGCGCTGGAGGCGGGCCTGGCCTGTTCCGGGGAGCGGATCGCGCTCTCCCTGGCGCCGCTGGGGCGCCGCTTCCCGTCCGCGCCCGCGGGGTACGCGGACTACGCGGTCGAGGTGCCGGGACAGGGCGACCGGTTCGCCCCGTTCGTCCCGGTGGACGCGGACGCGCCCGCCCTCGTCGTCGACGGTACGGAACGCAGCGGCGCCCAGCTCGTCGAGCAGGCCCGGCTCGACGCCGTACGCCTCGGGCTCGGCCCCGGCTCCCGGCTGCTGTCCGGGCTGCCGTACGACGGCTGGGAGGGCCTGTCGGCCGGTCTGTACGCGCCCCTGGCGGCGGGCGGCTCCGTGGTGCTGTGCCGGAACGTGGGCGAGCTGGCGCCGGAGGCCCTGGAGAAGCGCATCGAGAGCGAACGGGTCACGGCCACGGCGCTCTGAGACGGAACGGCCCGCGCCGGGCGGGGCGTCCGGCGGCGCCGCCCGCGCCGGGCGTTCCCGCCGCCGGTGCCTCCGGCGCCCCCGGTGCACCCGTTCGGCCGATCGACGCGCCGCGTACCCGCGTCCGCGAGGCGAGTCCGGTACATGATCGGCCCGGGGGGAGTCGTCTCCTCCGTACAACCCCGCGTCGGGTTCGGCCGTCTCCTCCTGCGAACGCCGGGCGCCCGACGCGCCTCCGATCGCCCGAAGGACGGACTGACGCCGTGACGGACCGCGCTGGCACTCCCGCCGAACCGGACCCCGGACCGGAGTCGGACCCCGCCGCCGAACCGGAGTCCGGGGCGGCGGCCGATGCCGGGGCCGGCGCCGGGGCGCCCGCCGGGCCGCGCCGGCACTGGCTGCGGTGGACGGCCCTCGGGGTCTCGGTCGCGCTGCTCGGCGCGGCCGGGGCCGGCTGGTGGTTCTACCGGAAGCTCGACGACAACATCACCACGGACACCACCGCGGCGGACGAGCTGCGCCGGTACGAGCGGGAGCGCCCGGCGTCCGTCGTGGCGGCGGCCCGGAACATCCTGCTCATCGGCTCGGACACCCGGTCCGGCGAGGGGAACCGCGAGTACGGCCGGGACAAGGGCACCCAGCGCTCCGACACCGTGATCCTGCTGCACCTCGCGGCCGACGAGTCGAGCGCGACGGCCATGTCCATCCCCCGCGACCTGATGGTGACGGTCCCGAGCTGCGCCAAGCCCGGCGGAGGCCGGACCCGGGAGCGGACGGCGCAGTTCAACTGGGCCTTCGAGTGGGGCGGGACGGCCTGCACCATCCGCACCGTCGAGAAGCTGACCGGGATCCGGGTCGACCACCACATGGTGATCGACTTCCGGGGCTTCAAGAAGATGGTGGACGCGGTGGACGGCGTCGAGGTCTGCCTGAAGGAGCCGGTGGACGACCCCGACGCCAAGCTGAGGCTGCCGGCGGGCCGTCAGACGCTGGACGGGGAGCAGGCGCTGGGTTTCGTCCGGGCCCGCAAGTCGCTCGGGAACGGCAGCGACACCGAACGGATGGACCGGCAGCAGATGTTCCTCGGCGCCCTGGTGAACAAGGTGCAGAGCGACGGGGTGCTGCTGAACCCGACCAAGCTGTACCCGGTCCTGGACGCGGCGACGAAGTCGATCACGACCGATCCGGGGCTCGACTCGCTGCGGGACCTGTACGACCTGGCGCGGACGATGCGGGCGGTCCCCACGGAGAAGGTGCAGTTCCTGACGGTGCCGCGGCGCCCGTACACGTACAACGCGAACCGGGACGAACTGGTGCAACCCGCTGCGAGCGAGCTCTTCCGGCAACTCCGCGAGGACAAACCGGTCGTGGTGACCCCGGCGGAACCGGAAGAGGGTGCCGGCGCATCCTCCGACGGGAGGCCGGACGACGGACGGCCGGACGACGGGAAGCCGGACGACGCGGGCACGCCCCCGCCGAGTTCCACGCCCACCTTCACGGGACGGAACGCGGCGGAAGGGGTGTGTTCGTAGGGACACGGGAGGGCGTTGGGTAAAGCGGGTCCCAAGGGTGGGGTGGTGAGGAATGCGGTTTGGGCAGAGTTGCCCACTTGTAAGGGGCGTGGAATTTGTCACTGGCGTCGCCCCGCGCTGAACTGGGCGGATAGTGTGACGCGATCCGGTGCACCCCGACCGAGTGGTCGCACTCACCCAAGGATCGAACGACCGAGTGGCGCCCACAGGGGGAGGCGCCCCGCGTGGCACCGACGGAGGACAGGAACCGTGGACGCGCACAGCCGTGGACGGGCGGACGAGATCGACCCCGCCGACCAGTGGGTGCTCAACCCGCAGACCGGCAACTACGAACTGCGACTGGACCACTCCGCTGGGCAGTCGTCCGCCAGAGGCTCCCGCTCCGGTTCCGGCGTCCCCGGTTCCGGTGACACCGGTTCCGGTACCCGCTCCGCCGCCCGGCCAACCGCCCCGGCCGAAGCCCCCGTCCCCGGCCAGCGGCGCCGCCGCTCGGCCGGCCAGGACGTCCCCGGGGCCGAACCCGCCCCCGCCGGCGGCGGCCGGCGCGTGCCGCCGCAGAGCCGCCGCAAGCGCAAACAGGGCGCGAGCCGCAAGAAGAAGGTCCTGCTGTGGACCGGCGGCACGATGGCCTTCGTCCTGGTGGGCGGGGCGGTCGGCGCGTACGCGATCTACAACAAGCTCGACGGCAACCTCGACGTCGTCGACGTCGGCGACGCGGCCCAGCAGACCGAGTCGATGGACGGGCCGCTGAACATCCTGATCATCGGCAACGACGTCCGCACCGGCGAGGGCAACGAGTCGTACGGCAACAAGAGCAACGTCACCGGCCACGCCGACACGACGTTCCTCATCCACATCGCCGAGGACCGCACCAACGCGACGGCGATGAGCATCCCGCGCGACCTCAAGATCGAGATCCCGGAGTGCCCGACGAAGGTGAACGGGGTCACCAAGGTCATCCCCGGCTCGGTCGGCAAGACCAAGTTCAACGAGTCCTTCGGCGTCGACGGCCGCGACCCCGGCTGCACCATGCGGACCATCACCCAGATGTCCGGCCTGCCGATCAACCACTTCATGATGGTCGACTTCAACGCCGTCAAGACGCTGTCCACGGCGGTCGGCGGCGTGAAGGTCTGCCTCGCCAAGCCGATCCACGACAAGAAGTACTCGAAGCTCAACCTCCCCGAGGGCGAGCACCGCATCCAGGGCGAGCAGGCGCTGGCCTTCCTGCGGAACCGGCACGGCCTCGGCAACGAGAGCGACCTCGACCGCATCAAGCAGCAGCAGCAGTTCCTCGCCTCGATGATGCGCCAGCTGAAGGAGGACACCCTCAGCAGCCCGACGAAGCTGTACGACGTCGCCAACGCGGCGACCGAGTCGCTCACCGTCGACAAGGGCATCGGCAGCGCGGCGAAGCTCGTCACCCTGGCGAAGGAGCTCGCCAAGGTGGACCTGAAGAACATCACCTTCCTGACCGTGCCGGTCGTCGACAACCCCGACGAGCCGCCGAACAGGCGGGCGACCGTCGTCCTCGACCCGGTGAAGGCCCCTCAGGTCTTCAGCATGATCGAGAACGACACCTCCTTCACCGAGGTCAAGAAGAAGGAGGCCGACGCCAAGAAGGCCAAGGCCCAGGCCCAGGCGAAGCTCCTGGAGGGCCCGAAGGCCCCCGCCGCCGAGGTCCGCGTCGACGTCTACAACGGCAGCGGCGTCCAGGGCGCCGCCCAGGCGACCATCAACTGGCTCCAGAACGAGCAGGGCGTCCTTCGCTCGACCAACAAGAGCAACGCCCCCGAGAAGGCGGCGAAGACCACGCTCACCTACGCACCGAACCAGGCCGACCAGGCCCGCGCGCTCGCCGCGATGATGGGGCTGCCGGCCACTGCTCTCAAGCAGGGCACCGCCGACGCCGGGGAGCGCGAGCCCATGACGCTCGTCCTCGGCGGCGATTTCAAGGGCGCGGGGGTGCCCATGACCGGTCCGACGAAGGCGCCGGACGTCGGTCAGGTGGAAGCGGACAAGAAGGTGTGCGCCCAGTGACCCGGAACCAGCGGGTCCCGGCGCGCCCTTGACGACGAGGGGACCTGGGGTGGGACAGAACAGCGTGCGACGGGAGGGGACGCGGTCAGGCGTTCCGCACGCCCGAGACCGTGGCTGGGACGACGACCTGCACGGCGCCGGCGAGGCGACCGGAGCGGGCGGCGGGACGCCGGAGCCGGCCGGGGGGCCGGACCCGGCCCCCGTGCCGGGCGGCCGGGCCGCGCGGCGCCGCGGGACGCCGGGCGCCGACGACTCCGGTACGGCGGGCGGCCGGGCGGCGGCCCGCAAGCAGGCCAAGAAGGCCGGCAAGCGGAAGGTGCTGCGCTGGACGGCGATCGGCGTGGCGGTCCTGGTCCTCGGGACGGCCGGCGCCGGATACGCGTACTACGAGCACCTCAACGGCAACATCCGCAGCGGCGGCCGGGCCGGCGGCAGCAGCGGCGTGCAGAAGGCCGCGCCGAACGCGCTGGGCGACACCCCGCTGAACATCCTGCTGATCGGCTCGGACGACCGGTCCTCCGAGGAGAACATCGCGCTGGGCGGCAGCCGCAAGGACAAGGACCGGCCTCCGCTCGCCGACGTCCAGATGCTGCTGCACGTCTCCGCCGACCGGCAGAACGCCTCGTTGATCTCCATACCCCGCGACACCGTGGTGAAGATCCCCGAGTGCAAGGGCGAGGACGGCACGGTCTACCCGGCCACCACCGACCGGCCCATCAACGAGACGCTCACCCGGGGCGGCGCCGGCTGCACGCTCACCACCTGGGAGACCCTCACCGGCGTCTACGTCGACCACTGGATCATGGTCGACTTCGCGGGTGTGGTGGCGATGGCCGACGAGGTCGGCGGCGTCCCCGTCTGCGTCACGACCGGTGTGCACGACAAGTCGACCGCCAAGGTCAAGGGCGGCTCCGGACTGAAGCTGCCCGAGGGCACCACCGAGGTCAAGGGCGAGCAGGCCCTCCAGTGGCTGCGCACCCGGCACGCCTTCGGCAGCGACCAGAACCGGGCCAAGGCCCAGCACATGTACCTCAACGGCATGCTGAAGAAGCTCCAGCAGCAGAACGCCTGGACGGACACCGGCCGGCTGATGGGGCTCGCGGAGACCGGGACCAAGGCGCTGAAGGTCTCCGACGGCCTCGACACCGTGGCCAAGCTCTTCGACCTCGGCATGCAGCTCAAGAACGTGAAGGTCGACCGGCTGTCGACGGTCACCATCCCGACGGTCCCCTATCCGCCGAACCCGGACGCGTGGCTGCAGCCGAGGGCCGCCGACGCGGAGAAGATCTGGGGCATGCTCCGGGACGACGTCGCCCTGGACAAGAACGGCGACAAGTCGCCCGCGAAGCCGAAGCCCACGCCGGCGGACGCGAAGCCGAAGCCGACGGCCGCCGCCCCCGCCTCCCTCGCCGTCACCGTCATCAACGGGACCGGCAGCGACAGCGAGCCGGCCGTCGAGGGGCGGGCCAAGGACATCGCCGGCGTGCTGACCGGCAAGGGCTTCGCCCTGGCCACGACCTCCAAGGAGCCCAAGCCCAGCAAGGGCACGGTCGTCGCCTACCCGAAGGCGGCCGGCGACCAGGGCCGGGCGGACGCCGAGTCCGTGGCGAAGGCCCTCGGACTGCCCTCCTCCACCGTCCGGGCGGACGGCACCGTCCAGAACGTCACCCTCCTCATCGGCGCGGACTGGCGCGAGGGCACCGCCTACAAGGCGCCGAAGCGCGAGGCCGGCGACCTGCCGGAGGGCGCGGACGACAAGGCGACGTGCATGGAGGTCTACTCGGTCTACCGCTGGGACGGGAAGAGCTGACCCGCCCCGCCCCGGGAACGCCGGCGGCCGGGCCCCTCGTCGCGAGGGGCCCGGCCGCCGGCGTTCGTCCGGAGGGCGGGGTCAGACCGTCTCGGTCTCGCCGCGCCTCACCGCCGGGCGGCGGCTCGCGATGACCTTCCGGGCCAGGGCCTTGGGGCTGGTGAGGAAGCCGAAGCCCCAGGACATGTGCATGGTGGCCAGGGCCACCGGGATCTGGGCGCGGGCCTTCAGGGAGAGGCCCTTGCCGGCCGGGATCGAGCCGGCGGTGATCGCGGCCAGGTAGCCGGCCGGGATCACGAAGCCGAGCGGGGTGAGGGTGGCGCCGACGACCGTGCCCGCGGCGATGGCGCAGACGGCGACCGGCGGGGCGAGGTAGCGGAGGTTGATGGAGCCGGCGTGGTAGCGGGCCACCACGTGGCGCCAACGGCCGTAGTCCTTGTACTGCTTGGCCAGGGCCTTCACCGAGGGGCGCGGGCGGTACTGGACGCGCAGCTCCGGCGAGAACCAGATCAGGCCGCCGGCCTCGCGGATGCGGAAGTTCAGCTCCCAGTCCTGGGCGCGGATGAACTCCTCGTTGTAGCCGCCCTGCTGTTCGAGGGCCTCGCGGCGGAAGACGCCGAGGTAGACCGTCTCGGCGGGGCCGGCCGCGCCGCCGGTGTGGAAGGCCGCGTTGCCGACGCCGATCTTCGAGGTCATCGCGGCGGCGACCGCGTCCTCCCAGGCGTTCTCGCCCTCGGCGTGCATGATGCCGCCGACGTTCTGCGCGCCGGTCTCCTCCAGGAGGCGGACGGCGGTGGCGATGTAGTTCGGCGACAGCATCCCGTGGCCGTCGACGCGCACCACGATCGGGTGGCGGGACGCCTTGATCGCCGCGTTGAGCGCGGCGGGGGTGCGGCCGGTGGGGTTGGGCACGGTGTGGACCCTGGGGTCCTCGCGCACCAGCTCGGCGGCGATCTCGTCCGTGCGGTCCGTGGACGGGCCGAGCGCGATCACCACCTCCATCTCGCCGTCGTACTCCTGCTCCAGGATGTGACGGACCGAGTTGCGCAGATGCCGCTCCTCATTGAGGACCGGCATGATCACGGATACGGGGGGCGTGGCGTTCATCAACGGGTCACGTTACCGCGAATGGGGGACAGCGGCGCGCGCCGCCGTGGCCGGTGACCCTACCGGCTGATCGTATGGGCCTACGGTGCTCACGGTCCCCCTGTCACACCCGCGGAGGTGTCCGTCCGTGCCCACACCGCCCCGCACGCCCCGTCCGCCCCGCGCTCCCGGTCCGGCCGGCCGGCCGCCCGTCCCCCGGCGCG
>NZ_JBEZUZ010000105.1:0-23491 GCF_040636735.1 Streptomyces sp. NPDC035033
CCGCCCGGCGCGGGGCGGCGGGCGGAGGCGGGGGGCCGGAGGTCGGGGGTTACTTGACGTTGACGGCCTTCCAGGCGGCGTCGACCGCGTTGTACTCGGGGCTGTTCGCGCCGTAGAGGTCGGTCGCGGCGGAGAGGGTGGCGGTGCGGGCGCCGGCGTAGGTGGTGGAGGAGGTCATGTAGGTGGAGAGGGCCTTGTACCAGATCTTGTAGGCGGCCTGGCGGCCGATGCCGGTCACCGTGGAGTTGTCGTAGGTCGGGGAGTTGTAGGTGACCCCGTTGATCGTCTTGGTGCCGCTGCCCTCCGCCAGGAGGTAGAAGAAGTGGTTGGCCGGGCCCGAGGAGTAGTGGACGTCGAGGCGGCCGAGGCTGCTCGACCAGTAGTCGGCGGAGTTGCCGTCCTTGCTGGGCTTGTCCATGTAGCGCAGCGGGGTGCCGTTGCCGCGGATGTCGATCTTCTCGCCGACGAGGTAGTCGCCGGCGTCCGAGGAGTTGTTCGCGTAGAACTCGACGGCGGTGCCGAGGATGTCGGAGGTGGCCTCGTTGAGGCCGCCGGACTCCTTGCTGTAGCGGAGGTTGGCGGTGGCGGCGGTGAGGCCGTGGGTCATCTCGTGGCCGGCGACGTCGAGGGAGGTCAGCGGCTTGGCGTTGCCCGCGCCGTCGCCGTAGGTCATGCAGAAGCAGGAGTCGGACCAGAAGGCGTTCACGTAGGCGTTGCCGTAGTGGACGCGGGAGTAGGCGGCGACGCCGTCGCCGCGGATGCCGTTGCGGCCGAGCTCGTTCTTGTAGAAGTCCCAGGTGACGGCCGCGCCGTAGTGGGCGTCGGCGGCCGCGGTCTCGCGGTGGGAGGCCAGGCCGTTGCCCCAGGTGTCGGTGGAGTTGGTGAAGAGGGTGCCGGTGCCGCTGGTGGCGCCCTTCAGGTCGTACGTCTTGTGGCCGCCGCGGGCGGTGTCGGTGAGGGTGTAGCCGGGCGCGGTGCCGAGGGTGACCTGGCCGCTGTACTGGGTGTTGCCGACGCCCGTCTCGATCGCCTCGTAGGAGTGGAGCTCCTTGCCGGTGGCGGCGTCCGTGACGACGTGGCGCTCGCTCGGCGTGCCGTCGTGCTGGAGGCCCTTCTCGACGGTCTCCCAGGCGAGGACCGGCTTGCCGGTCGCCGCCCAGATCACCTTGCGGGCGGAGCCGTCGCGCGCGGCCCCGGCGGTCGTGGTCGGGACGGATATGCGGGCCGAGGTGGCCTTGGTGGTGGAGCGGGCGCCGTTCTTCCGCTGGTGGACCACGAGGTCGCCGCCGAGGACCGGGAGGCCCTCGTAGGTGCGCTCGTAGCGGGTGTGGACGGTGCCGTCCGCGTCCTTCACGACGTCGCGGGCGACCAGCTTCTCCTTGGCGCCGAGGCCGATCGCGCGGGCGGTGGCCCCGGCGGACGCCTGGGCCTCCTGGATCGCGGCGGCGCGCTGCGGGGCGCTGAGGACGAGGGCGGTGGCTCCGGCCTCCCGGTCGGTCTCGGCGCCGGCGGTTCCGGTCTGGACTCCGACGACGACCATGGCGGCCGAGGCGACGAGGGCGGCGGTACGCACGACGGTGCGGCGGTGCGAGGACTGCTGGCGGATCACGCGGGCTCCTTCGCTGAAACGCGTGGGGGTGATGTGGGGGGTGACGCGGAGGGGAGCGTGCCAGCAGAATCGGTTTTTTGACAGGTATGCAACAAGGATTTGACCATCTGTTGTCCGAAGGGTGACGCACGGCGTCCGCTATCCGGCGCGAACGGGCCCTCGGGGCACGGCGGTTCGGAACCCTCCCCACGCGCGCGTGCCACCCGTCCCCCACCCGCCACCGTCCGCAACGGCCGGGCGGCGCACCGTACATGGCGCAAACCGAACGCAACCCCGGCCGGGCGCGGGGCGGGTGGCGCGGGTTCGGCGTCGATGTCCGTGCTGTGGTGCACACTTGCTGCCTGGTACAGGGCTCACGGGGAAGGCGGCCTGGCAATGCTGACGGGGATCGAGGAGGTCGACTGGGCCTCGCTGGGGCACGCCTACGGCCCCGCCGACGACGTGCCGGCACTGCTGCGCGGACTCGCCTCGCCCGACCCCGCCGAGCGGGAGACCGCCCTCGACGGCATGTACGGCACGGTCCACCACCAGGGCGACGTGTACGACTCCACCCTCGCCTGCATCCCCTTCCTCCTCGAACTCGTCGCCGACCCCGCCGTCCAGGACCGCGGCTGCATCGTCGAACTGCTCACCAGCATCGGCGGGATCGAGCTCGACGACGAGGACGACGACCTCGACGGACCGGCCGGAACCGGCCCCGGCGACGCCGAGTTCGTCCCCGCCGCGAACTTCGCGATGGCCGCGGCGGCCGTCGCCGCCGGGGCCGACGCCTTCCTGTGCCTGGTCGGCGACCCCGACCCGGAGGTCCGGCTCGCCGCGCCGGTCGCGCTGGCCTCGCTGCACCCGGACCCCGCGCGCGTGCTGACCCTGCTGCGGGAGCGGCTGACCGTGGAGCCGGACACCGAGGTGCGGCTCGCGCTGGTCGCGGCGGTGGGGCGGATCGCGCTGCGGCACGCCTCGCTGCGGGCCGAGACCGTCGACTGGCTGGCCTGGCTGGCCCGGGCGGCGCAGGACCCGGGGCTGCGGCTGGCGTCCCTGGCGCAGCTCGCCCGCTGCGCGCCGGGGCGGATCCCGGACGACATCGTGCGGTGGGTGACGGAGCTCCTGGAGGAGATCCGCACGGCGCCCCCGGCCGAGCCGGACGACAGGGGCGGCGAGTCCGGCACCGCGCGGATGCCGGTGACGCTCGTGGGACAGGTGCGGGAGCTCCTGGAGGAGCACGTGGCGGGGCGGCGGACGCCGTGGACGGAGGAGCTGTTGCGGACCCTGCACGGAGCCCTCGACGACCGGGTGGACGACCGGATCGCGCTGGTCCTGGCCCAGCTGCGCAGCCCCGACCCGGGCCAGCGGGCGGACGCGATCTGGCTGTGCGGGGGGTTGATACGGCTCTGGCGCGGGCGGTACGAGGAGGTCGTGCGGCTCGTCGGCGCACAGCTGGCCGACCCCGACGCCCGGCTCCGGGAGGCCGCCACCTCCTTCCTGGAGCGGCTCTTCGAGCTGGGCGCCCCCGCGGCCGACGGGCTCGCCGCCGTCCTCGCCGACGGGCCGGACGGGACGCCGGCGCTCCCCGGCGGTCCGACGGAGCTCACCGGCCGGACCGCGCGGGACGGGGCGCTGCTCGCCCTCGCCCGGTGCGGCGACGTCCGGGCCGTACCGCTGCTCGCGCGGGCGCTGGAGGGACCGGGCGAGGTGCGGCGCGAACTGCTGTACGCGGTCGACGGCCTCGGCCCGGCCGCGGCGGGGCTCGCGCCGCTGCTGCGGCGCCGGCTGGCGGCGGTCGAGCTGGACGAGGAGCTGTACGACCGGGCGTCGCCGCTGCTGTACGCGCTGGCGGCGGTGCGCGGCGGCCAGGCGCTGCCGGAGGTGCTGCGGGTGCTGCGCGGGGCGCCGGAGCACCGGCGCGAGTGGGTGCGGGAGGCGGCGGCCCGCACCCTGGGGGCGTTCGGCCCGGCGGCCCGGGAGGCCGTACCGGAGCTGCGGGAGCTGCTCGGCTCCGGGACGGCGACGGTCGCCGCCACGGCGGCGCGCGCCCTGTGGGCGGTCGAGGGCGACGCGGACGCGGTGGTGCCGGTCCTGGAGCGGTGGCTGCGGCCGGGGACGTCCGGCACCGACCGGTGCGCGGCGGCCCGGGCGCTGGGCGCGATCGGCCCGGCGGCGGCCGGGGCGGGCCGGGCGCTGCGCCCGGGTCTGACCTCCCGCGACCTGTGGGAGCGGGTGCGCTGCGCGGCGGCGCTGTGGCGGGTGTCGGGCGAGACCGACCGGACGCTGCCGGTGCTGCTCGCGGCCTGGGAGGAGAACCGGCACGCGCGCGTGGACATCGCCGAGTGCCTGGCCGAGATGGGCCCGGCCGCGGCGGCGGCCCAGCTGCCGATCCTCACCGAGCTGACCCGCCGCCGCCGGCACAACGCCCGCGAGGGCGCCTCCGGCAGCCACGACATCCACCAGGACGAGAAGCTCCTGACCCTGTGCCGGGCCGCCCTGGCCCGGATGGAGCGGCGGGACGCCCTCTAGGGGCGCGGGCACCCCCCGAAGCGGCGCCGGCGCCTCCCGAAAGGGACACCCTTCCCTATCGGGACATATGGTCTTCTTCGAGACCGACCGTCCGTCCTGGGAGCCCCGTGAGAGTCCGCGCCGCCCTCCTCGCCGCCGCCGTCGCGCTCGTGGCGCTGACCGGGTGCGGGGGCCAGGGCGGGCTCGTGAGCGACGGGCCGGCGCCGGCCGCCGTGGGCCCGGTGCGGCTGTGGCCCGAGCTTCCGCCCGCCTCGGATCCGCCGGCCGACTACGGGGAGACCGACACCGAGCGGGTGCCGGGGATCGCCGTGCGGGGCGGCGACGTGCGGACCGTGGACCCGGTCGCGGTGGTCCGGGCCGAGGTGGCCGCGCACCCCGACGCGTACACCGGCGCCGACGGGATGTACGAGGAGACCGCCCGGGCGGTCCTCGCCTGCGACACGGCGCCGGCCCGGTGCCCGGTGCTCTCGCCGTACTACCGGGACCTCACGGGGGACGGCCGGGACGAGCTGATCGCCGGGGTCCGGATGCCGGAGCAGCAGGTCGCCGTCCGCGTGTACCTCGCCGAGGACGGCGGGCTCACCCGGGTCATGTCCACCGTTGAGCAGGTGATCAGCGTGGAGCTGGCCGGGCGGGACCTGATCGTGCGGGCGGCCTCGGCGGGCATCCCGGGGTACGAGTACCGCACCGCCTGGTCGTGGGACGAGCGGCAGCGCAGCATGCTGCCGGCGCGGGACGAGATCGTGCCCGTCCGCACGCCTTCGGGAACCCCGCGCGCGACCTCCCCGGCCCCGGCCCGTCCCCGTACGAACCCGTCGGCCCTCCCCCGTACGGACTCCCCGGCCCCGGCCTCCCTCCGTACGGACTCCCCGGCCCCGGAGTCCTCGTCGTGACCCCCGCGCGCTCCGCCGCGCCGCGCCGGGCCCGCCGGCCCCGGGCGCCCGCCTGGACCGCGACGCTCACCTGGAAGGCGGCGGTCTTCATCGCCGTGATGTGCTGCGCGCTGGCCGCGCTGCTCGGCACCCTGGTGCACGTCTCCGTGACCGGGCAGACCGTCCGGGACGCCCGGGAGAAGGCGCTGGCCCGGCTCGTGGACGTCACCCGGCTGTACGAGGCGGGCGAGCCGCTGCCGCCGTCCGCCGGGCTCGACCCCGAGGGGCTGCCGGAGCCGCTGCGGCGGCTGACCGCGCGCGGCGAGCGCGGCACGATGGTCGCCGACCACCAGGGGCGGCCCACCATGTGGGCGGCCGGTCCGGCGGACGGACACGCGCTCGCCGTCCGGGTCGACCACAGCCTGGGCGCGGGGACCATCGACGCCCTGGACCGGTCGATCGTCGGCTCCTCGGTCCTCGCGATCGCGGCGACCCTGGCCGTCGGCGTCACCGCCGTCACCCGGGTCACCCGCCGGCTCCACGCCACCGCGCAGGTGGCCCGCCGGATCACCGCCGGGGACCTGGACGCGCGCGTGGACGACCCCCGGACGAAGGACCCCCGGCGCCCCCAGGACGAGGTGGCGACGGTCTCCGGGGCGCTCGACACCATGGCCTCCTCGCTCCAGCGCAAGCTCCAGAGCGAGCAGCGGTTCACGGCGGACGTGGCCCACGAGCTGCGCACCCCGCTGACCGGCCTCTCGGCCGCCGCCGAACTGCTGCCGGAGGGGCGGCCGGCGGAGCTCGTGCGGGACCGGGTGAGGGCCATGCGGGGGCTGACCGAGGACCTGCTGGAGATCTCCCGGCTCGACGCCCGCAACGAGACCGTCGACCTGGCCGTGCACGAACTCGGGCCGCTCGTCGAGCGGGTGGTGCGCGCCTCGGAGACCGACACGGAGGTGCGGATCGTACGGGACGCGACGGTCGAGACGGACCGGCGGCGGCTCGAACGGGTGCTGGGCAACCTGGTCGCCAACGCGCACCGGCACGGCCGGCCGCCGGTGGTGGTGACCGTGGACGGGGCGACGGTGACGGTACGGGACCACGGGCCGGGCTATCCGGAGTACCTGCTCGCCTCGGGCCCGCAGCGCTTCCGCACCGAGAGCGGCGGCAAGGGGCACGGCCTGGGCCTGACCATCGCGGTGGGGCAGGCAGAGGTGATCGGCGCGGAACTGGTCTTCGGCGAGGCGGGAGAAGGCGACGGGGCCGGGGCTGGAGAAGACGGCGGGGCCGGCGGGGCCGGGGGCGGGGAAGGCGGCGGGGCCGAGGCGCGGATCCGGCTGCCGGAGTACGTGCGCTTCGAGGACGAGCCCCCGGAGGAGTGAGTCCCCGGAGGGACGGGCCCCAAAAGGGACGGGCCTCCGAGAAGAGCGGGCCCCGGAGGGGCGAGCCCCGAGAAGGGCGGGCCCGGAGGGACGGGTTCCCGAAGGGTGGAACGGCCCCCACGGCACACCGTCACACAAAAGGGACATACGGCATACGGCTTGCTACGTTGCCGACCATGACCGCACCTCGGCGCACGGAGGCACGGGACGCGCCTCCGCCCGGCCTCCGCGTCCCGAAGCGGCGCGGGGTGGAGCTGGTGCTGCTCCTCGGCGCCGTCCTCATCTCCGTCTGCGGCTACGCCGAGGTGGGGCTCGCCCACGACGGCGCCGTGCCGCCGGACGCCGCCCGGTACGGGGCGGGGCTCGGGCTCCTCGCGCTGCTCGCGCACCTCGCCGTGCGGCTGCGGGCCCCGTACGCCGACCCGCTCCTGCTCCCCATCGCCGTCCTGCTCAACGGGCTCGGCCTGGTGCTGATCTACCGGCTCGACCTGGAGACCCCCCGCGACCAGGCGGCGACCACCCAGCTGGTGTGGTCGACGCTCGGGGTCGCGCTCTTCATCGTGGTGGTGCTGGTGCTGCGCGACCACCGCGTCCTCCAGGGGTACGCGTACGTCTCCGTCGCCACCGCGCTCGCCCTGATGATCCTGCCGATCTTCTTCCCGGCGGTGAACGGGGCCCGGATCTGGATCCGGATCGGCGGGCTCTCCTTCCAGCCGGGCGAGTTCGCGAAGATCCTGCTGGCGGTCTTCTTCGCCGCGTACCTCTCCGCCAACCTCAGCGCGCTCGCGTACGCCGGACGCCGGATCTGGAGGTTCCAGTTCCCCACCTGGCGGGTGCTCGGGCCGATCGTGGCGATCTGGCTGCTGAGCGTCGGCGTCCTCGTCCTGGAGCGGGACCTCGGCACCTCGCTGCTCTTCTTCGGCCTCTTCGTGATCATGCTGTACGTGGCGACCGGCCGCACCGGCTGGATCGCGATCGGGCTGCTGCTCGCCGCCGCCGGCGCCTTCCTCATCGGCTCGGTCGAGCCGCACGTGCACAGCCGGGTACAGGACTGGCTCGACCCGTACGCCTCGATCCGGGCCGGCGACGGGCCCGGCCAGCTCGCCCAGTCGCTCTTCGCCTTCGCCGCCGGCGGGATGCTCGGCACCGGCCTCGGTCTCGGCCACTCGGTCCTCATCGGCTTCGCCGCCAAGTCGGACTTCATCCTGGCGACGGCCGGCGAGGAGCTGGGGCTCGTCGGGCTGACCGCGCTCTTCCTGCTGTACGGCCTCTTCGTGGCGCGCGGCTACCGGGCCGGGCTCGCGCTGCGCGACCCCTTCGGGCGGCTGCTCGCGATCGGGCTCGCGTCGATCGTGGCGCTCCAGGTCTTCGTGATCGCGGGCGGGGTGATGGGGCTGATCCCGCTGACGGGCATGGCGATGCCGTTCCTGGCGCAGGGCGGTTCGTCGGTGGTGACCAACTGGGTGATCGTCGCCCTCCTGGTCCGGGTCAGCGACTCGGCGCGGGCGCCCCGGCCGGAGGCGGCGGAGACCGGCGAACTGGCGCGGGTGGAGGCGGGCCGGTGATCCGCTACATCCGGCGGGCCGCCGCCCTCTGCCTCGTCCTGCTCGCGGCGCTGCTGGTCAACGCGGTCCGGGTGATGCTGGTCGAGGCCGGCGAGCTGGACGCGAACCCGGCCAACCGGCGGGGCGCCATCGCCCGCTGGGCCGAGCCGCGCGGCGAGATCGTCGTCGACGGGAAGCCGGTCACCGGCTCCCGGGACAGCGGGCAGCAGCTGCGCTGGGAGCGGACCTACCGCCGGGGCCCGCTGTACGCGCCGGTGACCGGCTACGCCTCCCAGACGTACGGGACCACGATGGTCGAGCACGCCGAGGACGCGGTCCTCTCCGGCACCGACCCGATGCTGGCGCCGCTGCCGCTGTGGAACGACCTCACCCGGGGCCGCTCCCCCGGCGGCGACGTGGTGACGACGATCCGGGCGCCGTTGCAGGAGGCCGCCTACCGGGGGCTCGGCGGCAAGCGGGGCGCGGTCGTGGCCCTCGAACCGTCGAGCGGCCGGATCCTGGCGCTGGTCTCCTCCCCCTCGTACGAGCCCGGCGTGCTCTCCGGCACCGGCGCGGACGTGAAGGACGCCTGGACCCGGCTGACCACCTCGCCGAACCAGCCGATGCTCAACCGGGCGCTGCGGCAGACGTACCCGCCCGGCTCCACCTTCAAGATCGTGACGGCGGCGGCGGCGCTGGACTCCGGGGTGGTGCGGGACGTGGACGCGCCGACGGACACCCCGGACCCCTTCGTGCTGCCCGGCACCCGGCAGGTGCTGCCGAACGAGGCCCGGGGCTGCGAGGACGCCTCGCTCGCGTACGCGATCCAGTGGTCGTGCAACACGGTGATGGCCGGGCTCGGCGTGGACGTCGGCCTGGCGGGGATGGTGGCGGCGGCGGAACGGTTCGGCTTCGACGACACGACGCTGCGGGTGCCGTCCTGGGTGGCGAAGTCCAACTTCGACCGCGACATGAGCCCGGACCAGCTGGCGCAGTCGTCGATCGGGCAGTTCAACACCACGGCGACCCCGCTCCAGATGGCGATGGTGGCGGCGGCCGTCGCCAACACCGGGGAGATCGCGCAGCCGTACCTGATCGACCGGACGACCACCTCCGGCGGGGCGACCGTGGAGCGCACCCCGCGCCGCGGCTACCGGCAGGCGATGAGCGCGGCGACCGCCTTCCAGCTCCAGCGGCTGATGGTGCGGGCGGTGGAGGAGGGGACGGGCACCAACGCGGCGATCCCCGGGGCCCGGGTCGGCGGCAAGACCGGCACCGCGCAGCACGGCCTCGGCAACACGGGGACCCCGTACGCCTGGTTCATCGCCTGGGCCCAGGCCGAGGACTCGGCCCGCCCGGCGGTCGCGGTGGCGGTGGTCGTGGAGGACGCGGAGGCGTCCCGCACGGACATCAGCGGGGGCGGCAGCGCGGCGCCGATCGCCCGGGACGTGATGCGGGAGGCGCTGCGGCTGGAGGCGGAGGCGCGGGGGCTGCCGGGGCCGCGCGGCGAGCGGCCGCGCCGGGGCCCGGAGCCGTCCCCCGCCGGGGAGCCGGCCCGGGGCACGCGCCCGGTCGGGCCGCCCGGCGGCACGGAACCCCCCGCTCCGAACCGGCCGAACCGGCCGAACCGGCCGAACTGGCCGAACTGGCCGAACCGGCCGTCCCAGCAGCCCTGGTCGCCCCAGCAGTCCCGACCGCCCCAGCAACCCTGGCCATCCCAACAGCCCCAGCAGTCCCAGCCGTCCCCACACCCCCGGCCGACCCAACAGCCCCGGCCGTCCCGAGAACCCCAGTGGTCACCGCCGCCCCGCCCGGTCGGGCCGCCCGGCGGCAGCGGCCGGCGGGAGTGACGGCGGGGGGCCGGGGGCGCCCCCTACTCCGCCGCCCCCTCCGCGATCGCCTCCGCCACCTCCGCCACCCGCTCCCGCTCCTCCGCCGCGAAGCGTTCGGCGTCGAGCCGCTCCGCGATCTCCTCGTCCTGGGTCATCAGCAGGTCGAGGTTGGAGTCGCCGAGGTCGAAGACGCCCATGTCGAGGTAGGCCCTCTGGAGGCGCTCGCCCCACAGGCCGATGTCCTTGACGCAGGGCACGATCCGGCTGAACAGCAGCTTCCGGAAGAGGTGCAGGAACTCGCTCCGCTCGCTGAACTCCTCGGCCTCCTTCCGCCCGATGCCGAAGTTCTCCAGGACCTCGACCCCGCGCAGCCTGTCCCTCATGAGGTAGCAGCCCTCGATGACGAACTCCTCGCGTTCGCGCAGTTCGGCGTCGGTGAGCTGCTTGTAGTGGTCGCGCAGGGCCATCCGGCCGAAGGCCACGTGCCGGGCCTCGTCCTGCATGACGTAGGCGAGGATCTGCTTCGGCAGCGGCTTGTCGGTGGTGTCGCGGATCATGCCGAAGGCGGCGAGGGCCAGGCCCTCGATGAGCACCTGCATGCCGAGGTAGGGCATGTCCCAGCGGGAGTCGCGGAGGGTGTCGTCGAGGAGGGCCTGGAGGTGGTCGTTGATCGGGTAGAGCATCCCGATCTTCTCGTGCAGGAAGCGGCCGTAGATCTCGGCGTGCCGGGCCTCGTCCATGGTCTGGGTGGCGGAGTAGAACTTGGCGTCGAGGTCGGGCGCGGACTCGACGATCCGGGCCGCGCAGACCATGGCGCCCTGCTCTCCGTGGAGGAACTGGCTGAAGTTCCAGGAGGCGTAGTGGCGGCGCAGCTCGCCCTTGTCCTTCTCGGTGAGCCCGGCCCAGTGCCGGGTGCCGTACAGGGCGAGCGTCTCGTCGGGGGTGCCGAGCGGGTCGTACGGGTCGACCTCCAGCTCCCAGTCGATGCGGCGGGCGCCGTCCCACTGCTTGTCCTTGCCCTTCTGGTAGAGGGCGAGGAGCCGGTCACGGCCGGCGCCGGCCATGTCGTACTCCCAGGAGAAGCGGGCGTCCCCGGTCGCCGGGATCTCCCTGCCGGGGCCGGACGGGGGGTTCACGTAGAGCTCGTGCGTCGACATCGACCACTCCTTCCGGTCACCGGCCCTCCGGCCGCCGTCAGCAGGCTCACACGTTGCTGGACGGAGCGTCAACAAGTCGCGCGGGAGGGATTGACGGGCTTGCTGACGGGCAGTCTGATAACGAGTGACCGACGGTAACCCGAGTTCGACGCCAGCGAGGTGTCCCCCGCCATGAGTCCCTTCACCGAGCCCGACTTCACCCTCCTGCGGGATGCGCTGGGGCCGCTGCGTGACCGTGAGCGGCTCGCCGAACGGCTCCTGGAGTCCTCCCGCAAGCACTCCTACGACCCCGACGCCGAACTCGACTGGGACGCGCCCTTCGAGGACGGCGCGTGGTACTGGCCGCCGGAGCTGGTCTCGCTCTACGGGACGCCGCTGTGGCGCCGGATGTCCGAGGAGCAGCGGATCGAGCTCTCCCGCCACGAGGCCGCCTCGCTCGCCTCGCTCGGCATCTGGTTCGAGGTCATCCTGATGCAGCTGCTGGTCCGGCACATCTACGACAAGTCGCTGACCAGCCATCACGTCCGGTACGCGCTCACCGAGATCGCCGACGAGTGCCGGCACTCGATGATGTTCGCCCGGCTGATCCGCAAGAGCGGCACCGGCGAGTACCCGGTGCCCCGGGTCTACCACAACCTCGCGCGCGTCCTGAAGACCGTCTCCACCACGCCCGGTTCCTTCGCCGCCACCCTCCTCGGCGAGGAGATCCTCGACTGGATGCAGCGGCTGACCTTCCCGGACGAGCGGGTCCAGCCGCTGGTGCGCGGGGTGACCCGGATCCACGTGGTGGAGGAGGCGCGGCACGTGCGGTACGCCCGCGAGGAGCTGCGCCGCCAGATGGTGACGGCGCCGCGCTGGGAGCGGGAGTTCACCCGGCTCAGCTGCGGCGAGGCCGCCCGGGTCTTCTCCACCTGCTTCGTCAATCCCGGGGTGTACGAGGCGGTGGGCCTGGACCGGCGGCGGGCGGTGGCCGAGGTGCGGGCGAGCGGCCACCGGCGGGAGGTCATGCAGGCCGGCGCCAAGCGCCTGACGGACTTCCTCGACGACATCGGCGTGCTGCGGGGACCGGGCCGCCGGCTGTGGCGGTCGTCCGGACTGCTGGCCTGAGCGCCGGGTGAAGCTCCCGGCCCGCCCCCGGAGCCGGAGGCGCCGGGGTTACGCTGCGGGCATGACGAGCGCCGCCTCCCCCGCGTACCGCCGGCTCAGCGTCGAGGAGCGGCGCGGCCAGCTCCTGGAGGCGGCCCTCGGCCTCTTCGCCCACCGCGCGCCCGAGGACGTGTCCCTCGACGACGTCGCCGAGGCGGCCGGGGTCTCGCGCCCGCTGGTGTACCGCTACTTCCCCGGCGGCAAGCAGCAGCTGTACGAGGCCGCCCTGCGCTCCTCCGCCGACGCCCTCCACCACTGCTTCGCCGAGCCGCCGGACGGCCCGCCGACGGAGCGGCTCGGCCGGGTCCTCGACCGCTACCTGGCCTTCGTGGACGGGCACGACGCCGGGTTCAGCGCACTGCTGCGCGGCGGGAGCGTCGCGGAGACCTCCACCACCACGGCGATCGTGGACGAGGTGCGGCGGGCCGCGGCCGAGCAGATCTTCCTGCACCTGGGGGCCGAGCGGCCGGGCCGGCGGCTGGGGATGCTGGTCCGCACCTGGATCGCGGCCGTCGAGGCGGCCTCGCTCATCTGGCTCGACGAGGGCAAGACGCCCTCCGCCGGCGAGCTGCGCGACGGCATGGTCGACCAGCTCGTCGCCGTGCTCGTGGCGGGCGCCGCGAGCGACGGGGAGACCGCCGGGGTGGTGCGCCGGCTGCTCGCCCAGGAGCGCCCCGACGGCCCCGTCGCCGGCCTGGCCCGGCGCCTGCTGCCGCTCGCCGGCGAGGCGGCCCGCCTGCTGTGACCCCGGCGCGGCCGCCCGCGCCGGGGGCGGCCGGGGGAGACTGGTGGGGTGAGAAGCGAGAACACCCCCTTCCGCGGCGGCCCGCTCGACGGGCGGGTCCTGCCGATCCTGGTCGGTCCGACCGGCCACCCGCCGAAGTGGTACGAGGTGCCGGTGCCGGCCCACGACGGCCGGCCGCCCACGGTGTACGCGTACCGGCGCGAGCCCGCCGGGTACACCAAGCGGCTCGGGCTCCAGCGCGGCTGGGTCTACGCGTACGCCCCCGGGGGCCGCGAGCGGCGCGAGCTGAAGTGGCCGTGGTCCAAGCCGGCCGGGAGGCCGGGCGGGGAGCCGAACGGGTGAGAGGGAGAGGCGCGCCCCGATCCGTACGGTAATCGGATGAACGGGCGCGTCATGATGCCTCCGGAGCCCGCTCTGGAGGTGGTGGTGACGTGTCGCGAAGGCTGCTGCGCACGGTCTGTACGGGGGCGCTGGCCGCGCTGACGGCCCTGACCGGCACGGCGGCCGCCGCCCCGGCCCCGCCCGGGCCCCCGGCGGACCCGCCCGCCGGTTCCGCCCCCGTCGCCTGGGCGGACCCGGCGGCGGAACCGGTCGGACCGGTGGACCCGGACGCGGCACCCGTGGACCCCCCGGACGCGGCACCGGAACCGGCCGACCCCGGGGAGCCGGAACCGGCCGACCCTGAGGAACCGGAACCGGCCGGCCCCGGGGAGCCGGAACCGCAACCGGAACCGGCCGACCCCGAGAAGCCGGAACCGGAGGCCCCGGCGGGCACCGCCGGCGACGACGCGAGCGCGCTCCCGCCCTCCGGCGGAAGCTCCGTGACGACGCTGCTGACCCGGCTCCGCACCCTCTACCGGCAGGCGGAGGAGGCCACGGAGCGGTTCAACGCCGCCGAGGAGGCGCTGCGGCTCCAGACCGCCGACACCCGGCGGGTCACCGCCGCCCTGGCGGCCGCCCGCACCGACCTGGCGCGCGGGCGGGCCGAGGCGGGGCGGCTGGCCCGGGAGCAGTACCAGGGCCGGACCGCGTACTCCTCGCCGCTGCGGCTGCTCTTCGCCGAGGACCCGCAGTCGGCCCTGGACGCGCGGCACCTGATGGACCGGACGGCCCGCGACCGGGCCTCCGCCGTCCCCCGGCTCCTGGCCGCGGAGCGCCGGGCGGCCGGGCTCGCCACCGCCTCCCGCACCGCCCTGGACCGGCAGAAGGCCCTCGCCGGGCAGCAGCGGAAGCGGCGGGACCAGGTGCGCGAGAAGCTCGCGGAGGTGGAGGCGCTGCTCGCCTCGCTCTCCGCCGAGCAGCTGGCCCGCCTGACCGCGCTGGAACGGGCCGAGACGGCGGGCGCCCAGCGCGAACTCCTCGCCTCCGGCGCCCTGGGCCCCGCCCGCACCCCCTCGCGGGCGGGCGCGGAAGCCCTGCGCTTCGCGGTGGAGCAGCTCGGGAAGCCGTACGAGTGGGGGGCGGAGGGCCCCGACGCCTACGACTGCTCGGGGCTCACCCAGCGGGCCTGGGCGGCGGCGGGCCGGACGGTCCCCCGCACCAGCCAGGAGCAGTGGGCCGGACTCCCCCGAATCCCGCTCTCCGAGCTGCGCCCCGGCGACCTGGTGGTCTACTTCCCCGGCGCCACGCACGTGGCCCTCTACCTCGGGGAGGACCTGGTGCTCCACGCCCCCCGGCCGGGCGCCCGCGTCAAGGTCTCCCCGCTGGCGGCCAACCCCCTCCTGGGCGCGGTCCGGCCCGACCCGGCGGCCCGCTCCCTCGCCTCCTACACCCCGCCGCCCCTCCCGGAGTCGGCGCGGGAGGGCACGGACGAGGCTCTGGCGGACGGGCCGGCCGGTCCGGCCTCCGGTCAGCCGCCGGAGGCCACCGAGGCCAGGTAGGCGGAGGCCCTCTCCGGGTCGAAGAAGAAGTTCTCGAAGTCGGCGGGGTCGTTGAAGCCGTTGGCGACCCGGTCCGCGATCGGCTGGAGCTCGCCGGCCGCGCCCAGCAGCCGCAGGACGTGCTCCGGCGGCGGGGCCAGCATCGCGTTGGTCCACTTGACGACGGGCTCGGCCGTCCGCCAGTAGCGGTCGAAGGCGGACCGCATCCACGCCTCGTCGAACGGCTCGTCGCCGTGCTCGACGATCGCCGCGAGGTAGGCGGCGGCGCACTTGGCCGCCGAGTTCGAACCCTGGCCGGTGATCGGGTCGTTGGCGACGACGACGTCGGCCACGCCCAGGACCAGGCCGCCTCCGGGCAGCCGGCCGACGGGGTTGCGGACGGTGGGGGCGTACCGGCCGGCGAGGGTGCCGCCGGCGTCGGTCAGCTCGACCCGGGTGGCGCGCGCGTACTCCCAGGGCGTGAACTTCTCCATCAGCTCCAGGGTCAGGGCCAGGTGCTCGGAGGGGTCCTTGACGCCCTGGAAGACGTCGAGCGGGCCGCCGGGGAGGCCCTCCCAGAAGAGGATGTCGGCGCGGCCGCTCGTGGTGAGGGTCGGCATGACGAAGAGCTCGCCGACGCCGGGCACGAGGTTGCAGCGGACCGCGTCGAACTCGGGGTGCTCGGGGCGCGGGCCGAGGCCGTGGACGTACGCGACGGCGAGCGCGCGCTGCGGCTCGCTGTACGGGGAGCGCCCGGCGTCGCGGCCGAACATGGAGACCAGTTCGCCCTTGCCGGCGGCGACGAGCACCAGGTCGTAGCGGCGGGCGAAGAAGTCGAGGTCGCCGACGGCCGCGCCGTGGATGACGAGCTGGCCGCCGCGCTGGGCGAAGGTGTCCATCCAGCCGGCCATCTTCACGCGCTGGTCGACGGACTGGGCGTAGCCGTCGAGCTTCCCGACCCAGTCGATGACGCGGGCCGAGTCCGGGCCGGCGACGGAGACGCCGAGGCCCTCGATCCTCGGGGCCTGGGACTCCCAGAAGTTCAGGCCGAGGTCGCGCTCGTGCTGGAGCGCGGTGTCGAACATGCACTGGGTGGACATGACGCGGCCGGAGCGGATCTCGTCCGCCGTCCGGTTGGACATGAGGGTGACCTCGTACCCCTGGGACTGGAGGCCGAGGGCGAGCTGGAGGCCGGACTGTCCGGCGCCGACTATGAGTATCTTCCGCATGGGCGGGGCTCCTGGCGAAGACGAAGGTGGTGCGGGTGGGGGGGGAGGGGGCGGGGCGCGGCTACTCGGGGGTGGCGGAGAGCGCGTGCTCGACCATGGCGAGCAGCGTCTCGACGACGCTGTAGCGCTTGCGCGCGTCCATGACCACCACGGGGACGTCGGGGGCGATCGTCAGGGCCTCCCTGACGTCCTCCGGCTCGAACCGCTCGGTGCCCTCGAAGTGGTTGACCGCGACGACGTACGGCAGGCCGCAGCTCTCGAAGTAGTCGAGCGCCGGGAAGCAGTCGGTGAGGCGGCGGGTGTCGGCGAGCACGATCGCCCCGATCGCGCCCCGGACCAGGTCGTCCCACATGAACCAGAAGCGCTGCTGGCCGGGGGTGCCGAAGACGTACAGGACCAGGTCGTTGTCGAGCGTGATCCGGCCGAAGTCCATCGCCACGGTGGTGGTGAGCTTGTCCGGGGTGGCGGTGAGGTCGTCGGTCTCCTCGCTGGCCCGGGTCATCAGCGCCTCGGTCTGGAGCGGGGTGATCTCCGAGACCGCGCGGACGAAGGTGGTCTTGCCGACGCCGAAGCCGCCCGCGACCACGATCTTCGTGGCGATCGGGGCGCGGGAGTGGTCGAGCTGCCAGTCCTGGGCGCCGTCCTCGGGATCCGGTTCCCCGGCCGCGGGCCCGGGCTGGGCGGGGATCAGCGCGGCGGGGACGGTCTCCGCCGGGGAGGCGGCGGGGACGTCGACGGCGGTGTCGACGGCGGTGGCGTCAGAGACGACGGAGTCCACTCAGCACCCTTTCGAGGAGCGCGCGGTCGGGCTGGCCGGTGCCGTGACCGGTCCCGTACACACGGATCTTTCCCTGGTCGGCCAGGTCGCTGAGCAGCACCCGGACGACACCCAACGGCATCTTGAGGAGGGCCGAGATCTCCGCCACCGTCCGCATCCGGCGGCAGATCTCGACGATGGCGCGCATCTCGGGCATGAGCCCGCGGGCGCCGGGGCCGCCGTCCGTGAGGACCTTGCGGGCGATCGGCGCCTCCAGGGCGGCCACGAAGGTCTCGACGAGCAGCACGTGTCCGAACCGGGTGCGTCCGCCGGTCAGCGAGTACGGGCGCACGCGCGCGGGGCGCCGTCCCTCGCCCCGTACGGGCAGCCGGTGGGCGGCGGCGGTCAGCGAGGTCACTGGAAGCTCTCCATGGACTTCCGCAGCTCGCTGCGGACTTCGGGGGTGAGGACGTGTCCCGCGCGGCCCACGAAGAGCGCCATGTGGTAGGCGATGACGCTCATGTCGCAGTCGGGGGTGGCGTGCACGCCGAGCAGCGAGCCGTCGCTGATCGACATGACGAAGACGCTGCCCTCCTCCATGGCGACCATGGTCTGCTTCACCCCGCCGCCGTCCATGAGCCGCGCGGCACCGACCGTCAGGCTGCCGATGCCGGAGACGATGGTGGCGAGGTCGGCGCTGGAGCCGCGCGGGCCCCGGGGGCGGGCGGCCTCGGCGGCGGGGTCCGGGCGCTCCTCCGGGTCGGAGGAGAGCAGCAGGAGCCCGTCGGAGGAGACGACGGCGACCGAGCGGACGCCGGGCACCTCCTCCACGAGGTTGCCCAGCAGCCATTGCAGGTTGCGGGCCTCCGTGCTCGGTCCGTACGTCCCGGTGGTGCCGGTCGCTGCGGTCGTACTGGTGGTGCTCGTTCCCGTGGCGGTCAACTGCGTGCCTCCTCGACTGTGTCCCCCGTCATCTCCTCTGTACGCGCGGTGCTCCCGGCGGCTATCTCCGCCTCGACGTCCCGGCGCCCGGCCACGGCGCCCTGGTGGAAGCCGCCCAGGCGGCGGCGGAGTGCCTCGGCGTCGACCGAGCCCCGGCGGGGGGCGGCGGGCGCCGCGGGCGCGCGGACCACCTGGGGGGTCCGCTTGGGCAGGCCCTTGTCGGTCACGCGCTCCCACTGCGCGGGACGCGGACCGGGGACCTGTGCCTGTTCGTCCTCCTGCCCGGACTGCCCGGACCGGCCGACCTGCTCGGCCTGCCCGTCCTGACCGGCCTGCCCGGACTGCTCGGCCTGCTCCGGTACGGCGACGACCGGCGGCTCGGCGGCGCGCTCGTGGCCGTCCGGCTCGGGCGGCGGGTCGGGGAGCCGCACCTGGAGGGTGGTCTCCGCGACGGACTCGGCGGGCTGCTCCGGTTCGGCGTGCGCGACGGGCGGCTCCGGCTCGGCGTGCGGTACGACGGGCGGCTCGGGCTCGGCGTACGCGACGGGCTCGGGGGCGTACGGCTCCTCGGACACGGGCTCCGTCGCGGCCGGGGCGGGCTCCGCCGGGGCGGGCCCGGGCTGCTCCGCCTCGCGGAAGGCGCGCTCCGCCGCCTCCACGAGCGGGTCGCGGCTGCGGGACGGCAGGGCGTTGGAGTTGGCCTCGGCCTCCGAGCCGGGGAGGTGGAGGACGGGTACGGAGCCGGTGCCCGCGACCCGTACCGGCTCGGCGACGGCGGCCGGCGGCGCGGTCGGCAGCAGCGGGAGCGGCAGCACCACGACGGCGGCCGTGCCTCCCGGCTTCTGCTCGCGCAGCTCGACGCCGACGCCGTGGCGGGCGGCGAGCAGGGCGACGACCCGCATGCCGAGCCCCTCGCCCTCGAACGCCTCCGGGTCGGCGGCGGCGAGGCGGGCGTTGAGGTCGGCGCGCCGGTGGTCGGGGATCCCTATGCCGGAGTCCTGGACGGAGAGCATGACCTCGCCGGTCTCCAGGAGCCAGCCGGAGAGCTGGACCTCGGCGTCCGGCGGGGAGAACGAGGTGGCGTTCTCCAGGAGTTCGGCGACGAGGTGGCTCAGGTCGTCCGCGGCGAAGCCGGCGACCTGGGCGTGCGGCGGCAGCGACTGGATGGTGACCCGCTCGTACCGCTCGATCTCGCTGACGGCGGCGCGCAGCACGTCGACCAGCGGGACGGGCCCGGCGTGGCCGTGGACGTGCTCGTGGCCGGCGAGGACCAGCAGGTTCTCGCTGTGGCGGCGCATGACGGTCGCCATGTGGTCGAGCTTGAAGAGGGTGGCGAGGCGGTCCGGGTCCTGCTCGCGCTCCTCCAGCTTCTCGATGACGCCGAGCTGGCGGTCGACGAGGCCGAGGCTGCGCAGCGAGAGGTTGACGAAGCTGTGCCGGACGGTGTCGCGGAGCCGTTCGAGGTCGGCGGTGAGGACGGCGATCCGGCTCTGGAGCTCGGCGCGCTGGGTGGCGAGCTCGGCCTCGGCGGCCTCCTGGGCGGCGATCAGTCCGGCCCGCTCGCCGGTGAGCCGGCCGGTGTGGGCGGCGAGGGCGGCGAGCTGCCCGTGGAGGGTGTTGAGGGAGCGGACGACCTGCGCGAACTCGTCGTTGCGTCCGGTGAAGCGGACCGCTTCCTCGGTGGCGGGCTCGGGCGCGGCGGCGAGCCGGGCGGCGCCGAGGCGGAGGACGGCGAGCGGGCGGGTGAGGCTGCGGGCGACGTAGGTGGAGACGGCGACCGCGAGGAGCAGGCAGCCGCCGAGGAGGGCGAGCCGCAGTTCGAGGGCGGTGACGTCGTCGTCGCGCAGGGCGGTGAGCCGCTCGACCCGCTTGGCGGCGAGGGTCGACTCGACGCCGCGCATCTGCTCGACGCGGGCGGAGAGCGCGGCGTCCAGGCCGGACGGGGAGGTGCGGGTCTCGGCCTCGGAGAGGGCGGGCTGGTCGGTCAGCCGGGCGAGGGCCTGTTCGGCGGTCCTGACCTCGGGTCCGGTGACCGTCCGGGCGAGGGAGTCGCGGGCGGCGGCGCCGGCGGAGCGGTCGAAGTCGCCGAGGGCGGCGAGTTCGCGGACGCGGGCCTGCTGGGCGGCGGCGCTCAGCAGGTCGCGGGCGCGCTCGGCCTCCTCGGCGCCCTCGGGCTCCTCGGCGACGTAGGTGTTGGTGGCGGGGTCGTAGCGGAGGTCGCCGGTGGGCTCGGGCTGCGGGACGGCGAGCGCGGCGAGGAGCAGGCCGCGGGTGGCGGACGCCTGCTCGACGGCGCGGCCGAGGTCGGCGGGGGCCCGGCCGGAGCCGGTGAGGCC
This sequence comes from Streptomyces sp. NPDC035033, assembly GCF_040636735.1. NCBI lineage: Bacteria > Bacillati > Actinomycetota > Actinomycetes > Kitasatosporales > Streptomycetaceae > Streptomyces > Streptomyces sp. NPDC035033. Next base: position 19,922 of record NZ_JBEZUZ010000105.1, read on the forward strand.
GGGGTCGGCGGCGCGGGGCGGGGTCCGCTCGGCCAGCTCGTCGGCGAGGTCCTGGAGCTTGGCGATGACGTCGCCGTACGCCTTGTGGGCGTCCAGGGCCGTGCCCTCGCCGCTGACGGCGGCGCGGCGGACGGAGGCGACGCCGGCGAGGTCGCGGCGGAGCGCGTCGGGGGCGGCCGGGCGGATCTCGTCGATCTGGCGGTCGACGCGGGCCGTCTTGGCGGGGGTCAGGACCCGCCGGTCCTTCTTCGGGCCGGTCTGCTCCTCGCGGCCGGCGGCGATGAAGGCGACGACCTCGTCGCGCTCGTCGGCGAGGGAGTGGGCGAGGGTGACGGCCTGCCGGTCGAGTTCGGCGAGGGTGACCAGGCGCCGGGACTCGTCCAGTTCGTCGTAGGCGGTGAGGACGGCGGGGGCTCCGGCGCCGAGCACGATGACGCCGACGAGGGCGACGCCGGCGACGAGGCGGGTGCGGACGCGCTTGGGGCGGCCGCCGGGGGTCGGCGCGGGCGTGCCGGGGCCTCCCGCGCTCGGGGCCCCGGGGGCCGGCGCGGTGCCGGAGGCCGGCGCGGTGCCGGGGGTCGGCGGCTCACCGGGGGTCTGGCTCCGCGCGCCGTTCATGCTCCGAGGCCGCTTCTTCTGCACCGGTGCTCGCATTCTTGACTCGTCCGCCCACACAGCAGAGGTGACGGCCGGTCACGAGGTTCCGCCCCCACCCCTGGTACGGCTTCCGACCATTCCAGCGCTTTCGGGTAGGGGACGGGCATCGGCCGCTCCGCCACCCGAACGAGTGAACAACACTCCTGAGTTGGCGAACAACTTCCGGAGGGGGCCGCCGGGGGCCCGCGCCGGGCCCCGGCTGGATCTTCGGGGCGGGCTTTGGCAGGATGCCCGCCCGCAGCTCGCCGGAGCTCGCGATTCCGCCCCCGTCGCCGGTCACGGCCGGTTGGTACAGGCCATTTTCGGCCCTTTGCAGGTGTTGTGAAGACGGTGCGACAGCCGGGCACACTGGACATCATGCGCAGCGAAGTCGCCACCCTCCCCGGCAGCCCCGAACGCCCCAACGAGGACTGGGCCGCCGCAGCTCTGCCGGGTCCGGACGGCGGGGGGACGCTCGTCCTCCTGGACGGCGTCACGCCCCCCGCGGGCGAGGTCGGTTGTGTGCACGCGGTGCCGTGGTTCACCGCGCGCCTCGGGGGTGCTTTGACCGAACTGTCGGCTTCCCGGGCCGATCTGACGCTGTCCGAGATCCTGTCCCTGGCAATCCGGCGCACCGCGGAGCTCCACGCGGACACCTGTGACCTTTCTCACGTGCGGACGCCGCAGGCGACGGTGGTCCTCGCCCGCTGGGACGCGGCCGTCGTCGAGCACCTCGTCCTCTCCGACTCGGTGCTGCTGCTCCAGGCCCCGGACGGCGCGGTCCGGGCGGTGCGGGACGACCGGCTGGACCGGGTCCCCCGCGAGGTGCTCCGCTCGCACGAGGCGACGGACCGGCTGCGCAACCGGGAGGGCGGCTTCTTCACGGCGGCGGCGGACCCGGCGGTGGCGGAGCGGGCGGTGACCGGCACGACCCCGCTGGCGGAGGTGGGGGCGCTGGCGGCGCTCACGGACGGGGCGAGCCGCTGGGTGGAGCTGTTCGGCGCGGGCGACTGGACGGAGTGCGGCCGCGTCCTGGCGAAGGAGGGCCCCGCGGGGCTGCTCCGGCGGGTCCGGACCCTGGAGACGGAGGACGCCGCGGCGGGCGGTCCGCGGCGCTGGAAGCTCCACGACGACGCCACGGCCGTGTACGTGGCCTTCTGACCCCTCCCGGGCCCGCCGGGCGCGGCCGGCGGCGGTTCAGCCCTCCGCGCGCCGGTTGAAGTGGTGGAGCAGCCGGGCCAGTTCGGCGACCTCCGCGCGGTCCCAGTCGGCGAGCTTGCGGACGTACCGCTCCCGGCGGGCGTCGCGGACGTGCCGGAACCGGGCGCGGCCCTCGTCGGTGAGCCGGACCAGGGAGGCCCGCCCGTCGGCGGGGTCGGGGTCGCGGGCGACCAGGCCGAGCTGTTCGAGGGCGCGCAACTGGCGGCTCATGGTGGCCTTGCCGACGCCGAAGTAGGCGGAGAGCTCGGTGGCGCGCTGGGGGCCGGCGTCGTCGAGCCGGACGAAGAGGCCGTACGCGGAGGACTCCAGCTCCGGGTGGACCTCGCGGGCCATCTCGCCGGACTGGGCGCGGGCCCGGCGCAGGAACACGGCGAGTTCCCGCTCCAGGGCCAGGAACTCCCGCTCGGCGGCGGGCGGGGCGGGCGGCTCCCCGGGGACAGGCGGCTCCCCGGGGGCGGGCGGCTCCTCGTGGGCGGCGGCGTCCCCGGGCCTCTCCGGTGCGACGGGCGCTCCCTTGGCTCCCCCGGGCCCGGCGGCGGGGGTCCCTTCCGCGGGGGCCCCTCCGGACGTTCCGTCACCGCGGGTTCCCCCGGGCGCGGCACCGTCTTCACCGGTCGTACCGCCTGCGCGCACGCCCCACCTCCCACGCCTGTTTCGCCGGCTGAAAGTTTCCCGCCGCGACGGGCATCGCCGCAGCTCCTTCAGTATTTCGCAGGAGTAGACCAACGGCGGGACCCGGGCCCTCTTCCACCCCGCCTGTCTACGTGCGTAGAGTCACCGGCGAGCACGTGAGTGACATGTCCACACCACCCTCACCGACCCCCCGGGAGTCACGCCATGCGTGTGCGCAGATCCGTCCCCACCGCCCTGCTCGCCGGCCTCGCGGCCACCGCCCTCGTCCTCCCCCTCGCCGGCCAGGCCGGCGCGGCCGACCCCGGCGCCCGCTCCGCCGTCCCCGCCCGCGGCACCGCCCACATGGGCATGGGCGTCCTCGAGCACGACGGCCGCGGCGCGGCCCCCTCCGGCGGCGTCTCCGCCCTCGCCACCTGGACGGAGGGCGTCGACGTCTCCAGCCACCAGGGCAACGTCGCCTGGTCGACCCTCTGGAACAGCGGCGTCAAGTGGGCCTACGTCAAGGCGACGGAAGGCACCTACTACAAGAACACCTACTTCACGCAGCAGTACAACGGCTCGTACAACGTCGGCATGATCCGGGGCACGTACCACTTCGCCACCCCGGACACGACCACCGGCGCCGCCCAGGCCGACTACTTCGTCAACAACGGCGGCGGCTGGTCCAAGGACGGGAAGACCCTCCCCGGCGTGCTCGACATCGAGTGGAACCCGTACGGCGCCACCTGCTACGGCAAGACCCAGTCCGGGATGGTCGCCTGGATCCGCGACTTCCTGAACCGGTACAAGTACCGGACCGGCCGCGACGCCGTCATCTACACGGCGACCAGCTGGTGGAAGCAGTGCACCGGCAACTACTCCGGCTTCGCCACCACCAACCCGCTCTGGATCGCGCGGTACGCCTCCGAGGTCGGCGAGCTCCCGGCCGGCTGGCCGTACTACACGATGTGGCAGTACACCTCGTCCGGCCCGACGGTCGGCGACCACAACCACTTCAACGGCGACCTCTCGCGGGTCCAGGCGCTCGCGAACGGCTGACGGCGGGACCGCGACGGCGGCTCCGGGGCGCGGCGGCGCCCC
>NZ_JBEZUZ010000106.1:0-23373 GCF_040636735.1 Streptomyces sp. NPDC035033
GCCCTCGCCCGCGCCCGCCGCGCCGGCTGACCGCGCCCACCGCACCCGCACCGGGGCGCGCCCGGCGCCCCGTCCGCCCGGGACGCGTACCCACCGCCCCCCGTACCCGCCGGGGCCCCGGCTGAGTACGCGTCCTCCCGCGGGTGAGTACGCCGGCGGATCCGCCGCCCGCCCGGAGCGGCTGGAATGGACGCATGACCTTCCGCACCCCGCGCCGCCCCCGGCCGCTCCGGCACGTCTCCGCCACCGGCACCGCCCTCGTGGTGGCGCTCGGGCCGGTCGTGGTCGGGGCCCTGCTCGCCCGCTCGGTCGGCGGCGACCCGATGGTCTCGGTCAACGCGTTCATCGCCGGCGGCGGGCAGCGCGCCCGGCTCTCCCGGGAGCAGCTGCGCACCTGCCGGAGCCGGATGAACGCCCGCCGGGTTCAGGCCGCACGCGGCCTGCGGGCCAGGACGAAGCCCTGGGGCGAGGCCTCCTCCGGATCCGGCTCGCGCACCAGCCGCGCCGACTCCACCAGGCCGGCGGCGGCCAGCAGGCGGACGACGCGGTCCGGGGCCCAGCGGTAGACGTCGAGCTCCACCGCGTGCCCGTACGCCCGCTCCAGCCGGCGCCGTTCGCACTCCGGCCCCGCCGTCGCCTTGAAGGCGAGCAGGAGCAGCCCGCCCGGCGCCAGGACGCGGGCGAACTCGGCGAACGCCGAGGAGAGTTCGTCCTCGTCCATGTGGACGGTCGAGTACCAGGAGAGCACGCCCCCGAGCGAGCCGTCCGGCAGCTCCAGTGCCGTCATCGACCCGACCTCGAACCGGAGCCCCGGATACGTCTGCCGGGCCACCTCGACCATGCCGGGGGAGAGGTCGATCCCGAACACCTCCGCGTCCAGCCGCCGCAGACGCTCCGTCACCCGCCCCGTACCGCAGCCCAGATCGGCGATGGCCGGGGGGCCGTCGCCCGTCGCCACCCCCTCCGCGAACGCGGCGAGCAGCGCCCGGTCCAGGGGCACGGCCTCCAGCTGATCGGCCAGCAGCCGCTGGTAGTCGGCGGCGACGGTGTCGTACGAGCGGCGCGTGGCCTCGGCGCGGGCGGAGGCGTCCACGGCGGCGCCCGGGTGCGTGTCGGTCATGCCCGGCACCCTAGCCCCCGGCTCCCCCGCTCCGGCCTTCCCCCGAAAACCGGCGGACCTGACGGAAAGCGTCGCTGACCAGCACGGTTCTTTCGCGATTTCCTCACCGAAGCGGCCCCGCCGCGTCCCGGAATGCGGGATGATCGCCCCCGCACCCGAGAAGGGCCGGCCCCCTCGGGCCGGCACGGCAGCGTCGAAAGGCATCCCCTCATGGCCAGGCGGCACCCCGCGCGCGAGCACGAGCAGAGCCCCCCGCCCGCCGGAACGCCTGCCGGAGCGGCCACCGCCGCCGCCGCCGGCCCGTCCGGCATCGGCCGCCGCCGCTTCCTCGGCTACGTGCTCGCGGCGCCCACGCTCACCGTCGCCGCCCAGGTCGGTGCCGAGGCGCTCGCCCCGGCGACCGCCGAGGCCGCCGTCCCCGCCGTCGTCCCCTCCCTGCCCGGCCCGGCCGAACTGCTCGACCTCAACGACCTGTTGACCGCGGCCGCGCTGCCGACGAGCCACCTCATCACCATCCGCCTCGACGCCGACGGCACCGCCCACTTCGCGCTGCCGCGCGCCGAGGTCGGCCAGGGCGTCACCACCTCCTCCGCCATGCTCATCGCCGAGGAACTCGACCTGCCGCTGGAGAAGGTGCGGGTCACCCTCGCCGACGCCCGCCCCGAGCTGCTCTTCAACCAGCTCACGGGCGGTTCCAACACCACCGTCTCCACCTACACCCCGATCCGGGTCGCCGCCGCCGTCGCCCGCGGCCGGCTGCTCCACGCCGCCTCCCTGGTGCTCGGCGAGGCGGTCTCCACCCTCACCACCAAGGCCGGCACCGTCCTCTCCCCGGCCGGCGCCGTCCTCGGCTACGGCGAACTCGCCGCCCGGGCCGCCGCGGTGGCCGACACCGCCGTCGCCGTCACCCTCAAGGACCGCGAGGACTTCCGGGTCATCGGCACCCCCCGCCGCCGGCTCGACGCGCTCGACGCCGTCACCGGCCGCAAGAAGTTCGCCATGGACCTCCGGGTCGACGGCGCCCTGCCGACCATGGTCTGCCGCCCGCCCACCATCAACGGCACCGTCCGGTCGGTCGCCAACCTCGACGCCGTACGGGCCATGCCGGGCGTCACCGACGTCGTCACCGTCTCCACCGGCGTCGCCGTCCGCGCCCGCACCTTCGGCCAGTGCGTCGACGCGATCCGCGCCCTCGACGTCGACTGGGGGCCGGGCACCGCCGAGGGCGCCACCGACGCCACCGTCCTCGCCGAGCTGCGCCGGGCCGAACTCCCCCTCGTCGTCCCGCCGCTCCCGCTGCTCACCAAGGCCGTCGACGCCCGCTTCACCTTCCACTTCGCCAGCAACAGCGCCCTGGAGACCAACTGCGCGATCGCCGACGTCCGTCCGGACTCCGCCGAGATCTGGGCCTCGCTGAAGGCGCCGATCGTCGCGCAGGAGCAGATCGCGCTCCGGCTCGGCCTGCCGGTCTCCGCCGTGAAGGTCCACGTCACCGAGGGCGGCGGGTCCTTCGGCCGCAAGCTCTTCCACGACGCCGCCCACGAGGCCGCCGAGATCTCGAAGAAGCTCGGCAAGCCGGTGAAGCTGATGTGGCACCGCACCGACGACTTCCGGCAGGGGCGTACGCACCCCATGTCGACCTCCCGGGTCCGCGCGACGTACTCGCTCGGCGAGGTGCTCACGTACGAGCAGCGGCACACCTCCGTCGCCACCGACTTCGGCCACGGCATCGGCGAGGTGCTCACGGCGGAGGCGGCCCGGCTGCCGGTCGCCGACCTCACCTTCTCCGAGACGATGTTCCAGCTCACCCAGATCAGCCCCTACCACCTCGGCGTCACCACCCAGCTCCTCGCCGAGACCGACAAGGGCTACAACACCGGCTCGATGCGGAACATCTACTCGCCCAACGTGCGCACCGCCCAGGAACTCGTCCTCGACGAACTGGCCCGCCGCATGGGCGAGGACGCCTGCGAGCTGCGCCGCCGCCTGATGAAGGAGTCCCGGGCGCGGGCCGTCCTCGACAAGGTCGCCACGCTCGGGCGGTGGGGCCGGCCCATGGCCCCCGGCACCGCGCAGGGCATCGCCGTGCACCCCGAGTACCACTCCTACGTGGCGGTCCTCGCCGAGATCGACTGCCGCCCCGCGACCACCGGGCGCACGATCCCGAACGCGTACACCGGCCCCCGGGTCACCAAGGTCGTGTGCGCCGTGGACGTGGGCCTCGCGGTCAACCCGCGGGGGCTGGAGGCGCAGATGATGGGCGGCATCTCCGACGGCATCGCCCTCGCCCTCACCTCCGGACTGCACCTGGAGGACGGCGCCTTCCTGGAGTCCAGCTGGGACAACTACTTCTACACCCGGCAGTGGAACACCCCGCCCGAGCTGGAGATCGTCGTCATGCCGCCGACCGGCGACAAGCCCGGCGGGGCCGGCGAGCTGGCCGTCGCGGCGGCGATGGCGGCCGTCGCCTGCGCCTACGGGCGGGCGACCGGCACGATGCCGACCGTCTTCCCGGTCAACCACGCCGCACCGCTCCCCTTCACGCCCGCGCCGGCCGTCCCGCCGGTCCCGGCCTCCCCGACCGACGGCCGCGACCGCGTCCTCTAGCCCTCCCGGAGTCTCCGTGCCCCAGCACACCTTCATCCTCAACGGCAAGGCCGTCACCGCCGAGGTCGAGTCCGACGTGCGGCTCCTGTGGGTCCTCAGGGACGTCCTCGGCGTCACCGGCCCCAAGTACGGCTGCGGGGTCGGCGTCTGCCGGGCCTGCACGAGCCACCTCAACGGCAAGGCGTTCACGCCCTGCGCCGTCCCGGTCGGCGAACTCGCCGCCGACGACGAGGTCACCACCATCGAGGGCCTCCCCGACACGGTCGGGAGCGAGCTGCACCCGATGCAGGAGGCGTGGCTCGACCTCGACGTCGCCCAGTGCGGCTACTGCCAGCCCGGTCAGATCATGGCGGCCGTCGACGCGGTCCGCCGGGCCCGGGAGGCGGGCCGGGAGGTCACCGAGGCCGACCTCGACGAGCTGCGCAACATCTGCCGCTGCGGCACCTACCACCGGATCCGGCAGGCGGTCCTGGAGGGCGCCCGGCGGATGGCCTGAGGGCAGATGGTTCGTGTCACGAAGGGTATTCTGGCCGCATGGCCAAGGACGAGGGTGAGCGGATCGGAGTCGTCGCCGCGCTGGTGCGCTCCGCGTTTCTGGTGAACGCCGCGTACGCGGAGGCCGCACACGCCTACGGGCTGACGCCCCAGCAGGGCCAGCTGCTGTGCGTCCTGATGCCGGGGCCGACCGGGATGGGCGAGCTGGGCGCCAAGCTCGGCCTCGCCAAGTCCAGCCTCACCGGCCTGGTGGACCGCACCTCGCGGCTGGGCTTCGTCGAGCGGGCGGCCGATCCCGACGACCGCCGGGCCGTGCGGGTCGCCCTCACGGAGGAGGGCGCCCGCCTCGCCGACGTGTTCTACAGGGAGGCGTGCCGCCGGATCGAGCTGCTGCCCGCCGGGCTCGACGGCCCCGAGCGGGAGCGGCTGGCCGAACTGCTGGGCCGGGTCGTCCTGGACAACGAGGTCCCGGAGGTCTTCACCGACCGCCCCTGAGGCCCCGGGGGCGGTCACGCCCCGCCGACGCCGTCGAAGAGCGCGGCGAACCGCCCGGTGAAGAGGTCGTGCCCCTTGTACTCGGAGACCGTCGCCGCCGGCAGCACCAGCGGCCCGTCCGGCGACGGGAACTGGCCGACGCCGCCCAGCGGTCCGAGCGGCAGCAGCACCGACGGGACCGGGGAGGGCGCGTACGTCGCCTCCGGCGCGCCGCCGCGCACCTGGGCCAGGATGTTGGCGGCGACGACCTCGGCGTGCCGCATCGCGTACCCGGCCATCTTCGCCTCGTCGAGGGCCGTGACGTCGCCGATCGCGTAGACCCGCTCCTGGCCCTCCACCCGCAGGTGCCCGTCGACGCGGAGCCGGCCCCGCGCGGTGAGGGCGGCGGCCAGGCCGGGGGCGAGGAAGCCCTCGTGGACGGTCCCGCCGTGGGCGCGGAACCAGATGTCGGCGGTGAGCGCGCCGCCGTCGGAGGTGCCCACGGTGAAGGTGCCGGCGCGGCCGGGTCCGGCCGGCGGCTCCTCGGTGAGCGTCACACCGAGCCGTACCTCCACCTTGAGGTCGGCGAGCTGCCGGGCCAGGTCCTCGCGGAGCTCGGGGGCGAAGCCGGGGAGCAGGGCGTCGCGGGGGTCGACGAGGGTGATCCGCTTGTCGGGCCAGACGGCCCGGATCTCGCCCGCCAGTTCGAGTCCGACCGGGCCGGCGCCGCTGATCAGCACGTGGTCGGCGGCGGCCAGTTCTCCGTGGGTGGCGCGCAGCCGCGCCAGGGCCTCGGCGGAGGAGTCGGTGTCGAACTTGGCGGGGTACGGGTAGGCGGAGCCGGTGGCGACGACCACGTAGTCGGCGTCGACGCGTGCGCCGGAGGCGAGGGTGACGCCGTGGGCGTCGACCGAGGCGGCCCGGTCGCGGACGAACCGGCCCCGGGCGAGCAGCCGGTCGTACGGGAAGAAGACGTGCGGCGCCCAGTCGGGCCGGACGAGGGCCCGGAGCGAGCCGGCGGCGTGCACGAAGGCGTCCTTGGGGTCGACGAGGACGACCTCGACGCCCGCCTCGGCGTCCGCTTCCAGTGCCTTGGCCAGGGTCGAGCCGCCGTAACCCCCGCCGATGACGGTGACGATCGCGTTCATGTCCGTGTTCCCCTTCGGAAGACGTCCGGTGGCGTTCCCCGCCCCGGTAGTTCGCTCTACGAACAATATAGTTCGTAGAGCGAACTGTAAATCCCTCGTCCGGCCGGGAACGCGCGAAGCCCCCGCCGCGAGGCGCGGCGGGGGCTTCGGACGGGACGGGTCAGGCGGCGGGCGGGACCCGCGGCGGACGGCCCGCGCCCCTGGTCAGGGCGTAGCCGCCGATGCCCGCGAGGGCGGCGAGGACACCGCCGGCCGCGGTCCAGATCCAGCGGTCGGACCACCAGCCGGAGGACCAGCCGCCCTCCGGCGCGGCGGCCTCCACCGCGGTGCGGCGGCCCGCCTCCTCCTCGGCCTCGGCCAGTTCGGCCGTGGTCGCGCCCGGCACCAGCGGCGCGGCGAGGGCGCCGTCGGTCGCGTACGCGCCGCCCCGGTCCTTCACGTCGACGCCGACACGGGCGGAGAACGGCTGGCCCAGGTCCTCCTCCGGCAGCCCGGTGACGGTCAGCCGGACGTAGTAGCTGCCCGGCAGCGGATCGTTCGCCCAGGCGTCGGCCGAGGGCCGCACCGGCCGCAGCACGCAGGCGAGCCGCACCGAGCCGGCCTCCTTCGGCGCGGTGCGCGCCTGGGTCCCGTACATGCAGGGCTGACGGCGCCGCAGCCCGTCGTACACGTCGACCCGCCAGGTCGCGGCGCCGTGCCGCAGCGCGCTCTGCGGCAGCGTCACCGTCGCCTCCACGGTGGGCCGTTCGCCGGCGTCGGCGGGGAAGACCCAGTACAGGTAGTCGCCCGTGGACGCCTGGGCGGTGGCCTCCTGGCCGGGGCGGAAGGCGGCGGCGGTGCGGAAGGAGGTGCCGGCCTCGGTGGGGCCCGCCTCCTCGCCGGCCGACGCCGACGGCGCGGGCGTGTCGGCGAGGGCGCCCGGCGCGGCCGGGCCCAGCAGGGCGGCGCCGGCCAGCGCGGCCGCCGCGAGCATCCGTACGGTACGCATCAGCGGGTCCTCCAGACGGCGACGCGCCAGCGGGACAGCCAGCCCCAGATCAGACCGGCCAGGAAACCGGCGAGCACCAGCGCGCCGAGCAGCCACCAGCCGCGGCCGAGCCCGAAGGAGGCCACGTCCGAGGCGTCCGCCGGGCCGTCCACGACGTCCACGGCCAGCTCGATCGGCATGCCGGGCGTGGTCTTCACCGACGGGGGAGCGGAGAAGGAGTTGCTGACCTGGAGGCAGACGGTCTCGGCGGCGGGCTTGCCGTCGCCGTCCTCGTCCGCGTCCTCCGTCTCCGGCTTCGGGTAGCGCAGACCGGTCGAGATCACGTCGGTGCGCCCGTCGCCGGCCTCGGAGCCGCGGACGATCTCCCGCCCGCTCCGGGTGACGGCCCGGAGCAGCACGCCGTAGTCGTCGTTCACGGCCCGGTCGGCGGAGACGCTGACGGAGGCGCGGAGTTCCTGGCCGGGCAGCAGGTCGACCTTGTACCAGCGGTGCTCGCCGAAGGTCTCGCGGTCCGTGTAGAGACCGGGCTTGAGCTGCGGGGCGTCCGCGCACTGCCCGGTGCCCTCGGTGGCGACCGGGGTCACCACCGGGTCGGCCGCGCGGTCCACCAGCTGTTTGACGCGGCGCGAGAGTTCCTCGGTGCGGTGCACGGAGGTGTACGTGCCTCCGGTGGCCTCGGCGATGCAGGTGAGCTGCTGCCGGGTCTTGGCGTCGGGCACCAGGCCGAGGGTGTCGATCACGAGGTGGATGCCCTTGGCGGCGATCTCGCGGGCGACCTGGCACGGGTCGAGCGGGGCGCAGGTGTCCTCGCCGTCGGTGATGAGGACGATCCGCTTGGTCGCCCCGTCCTCGCCGAGGTCGTCGGCGGCCTTCAGCAGGGCCGGGCCGATCGGGGTCCAGCCGGTGGGGGCGAGGGTGGCGACGGCGGTCTTGGCCTCGGTCCGGTCGAGCGGTCCGACCGGGTACAGCCGGCGGGTGTCCTCGCAGCCGCGCTTGCGGTCGTTGCCGGGGTAGTCGGCGCCGAGCACGCGGATGCCGAGCCGGACCTCCTCCGGCACCGCGTCCAGGACCTCGTTGAACGCCTCCTTGGCCGCGCTCATCCGGGACTTGCCGTCGATGTCCTTGGCCCGCATGGAGCCGCTGACGTCGAGGACCAGCTCGACCTTGGGGGATTCCTTCGCCGGTTCGTCGGCGGCCGCGCTCGTCGGCAGCAGCGCGGCGGTCAGGGCGACGAGCAGCGCGCAGGCCCCGGTCGCCAGCCGTTTTCTCGTGATCATCGGCGGATCGTATTGATGATCCTCCGACAATCCAAAACGGGGGTGCGGCCGGGGCCCGGGGCGCGCTGCTACCAGATCGCCTCGACCCACTCCGGGTGGTCGATGAACGGGTTCCGGTTGCCCTGGTAGGAGTTGAAGATGACGTCGTTGCGGCGCTCCTCGAAGGCGCTCGGCGGGTCCTGCTCGTTCCACTGCTTGAGGACCGAGAGGCGGCCGTGCCAGGGGACGCTGCCGTTGGTGGTGGACTCGTTGGGCTCCAGGTCGGGCCAGGCGTCGTCGCCCTCGTAGCGGACGGCCATGTAGAGGATCATCCGGGCCACGTCGCCCTTGTCGGCGTTGCGCGGCTCGAAGGAGTTGGAGTCCGTGTAGCTGCCGGTGGCGCCGCTGACGGCGCTGCCGCCGAAGTCCCAGTCCTTGTTGCCGCGGATGCTGTTGACCTGGACGTCGCAGGCGCGCAGGTGGTGCAGGTCGGTGCCGGGGCCGGCCGAGGTGCCGAAGCTGCCGTGGGACTGGGCCCACACGTGCTCGCGGTTCCAGTCGCCGACGTCGCCGCCGTTGAGGGCCTTGCTGCGCGAGACGCCGCTGTACAGCAGGACGACGTTGTTGGTGTTGTTCGGGTCCTGGTCGGTGACCTTCAGCGCGTTCCAGACCGCGTCGTACGAGATCTTGTTCTGGCTGCTGATGATGGTGTGCAGCGCCGACTTGAGGCTCGTGCCGGTCTTGCCGACCGCGTTCTTGTAGTACGTGGCGTCGTAGGCGTTCGTGGTGGCGGCGGCGGGCGTCGCCGTGACCGTGGGGAGGGCGAGGCCGACGACGGCGGCGGAGACCGCCGCCCAGACCTTCCACCTGCGTATCCGAGCAACCGACATGGGGGGCCCTTTCCGGGGACGGCACGCGGGCGGGCGCCGCCCCCGGCTCAGGGGCGCGGCGCTCTACGCGTGTTGACTGCGTGTCATCCGGGAGAGTGGCACGGGTGAGGGGGTTGTCGTGTTACGGACAAAGAGCCATTCGGTGACGTTCTCGCATACGCGGCGACCGTCCGTGGACGAGTCGCGTCACTTCGGCCTCAGGTGCCCCGGAGGTCCACCGGCATCCCCTTGGGCTCCTTGATCCGCTTCATGATGATCTGCGAGTTCACCTCGGTGACCCCGGCCAGCGCCGTCAGCTGCTCGATCCACAGCCGCTCGTACGCCGAGAGGTCCGCGACCGCGATCCGCAGCAGGCACCCCGGGCTGCCGAAGAGGCGGTACGCCTCGATCACGTCCGGGATCGACTGGAGCGCCTCCTCGAACGCCTCCACCGTCTCCCGGTCCCGCTTCACCTCCACCGAGACCAGCACCTCGAAGCCCCGCCCCACCGCCTCCGGGTCGATGACCGCGCGGTAGCCCTTGATCACCCCGTCCTGCTCCAGCTGGCGCACCCGGCGCAGACAGGGGGAGGGGCTCAGGCCGACCCGCTGGGCCAGCTCCTGGTTGCTCAGCCGGCCGTCCTGCTGGAGCTCGCGCAAGATGTGGAGATCGATTCTGTCCATGACGCAATCATCTGCCACGATGAAACATTTCTGCCCCCATTTTGGCAATCGCGTGCTCCCTCTTTTGGCCTACGGTTGCGGGCTGGGCCGCGGAAGCGCCGGGCCCGGGGAAGCCAGGGAGGCGACGGACATGCAGCGGACGAACGACGGGACCCCGCGCCGGATCGTCGTCATCAGCACCGGCGGCACGATCGCCAGCCGCTGGCAGGGCACCGGTTACGCCGCCGACGCCTCCGGCGACGACGTCCTCGCCACCGCCCCGCTGCCCGAGGGCGTGACCGTCGAGGTCCGCGACCTCTTCAACGTCAACAGCTCGCGGCTCACCGCCGCCCACCAGCTCGCGCTGCTCCGCACGGTCCACGAGACCCTCGCGGACCCCGGCGTCGACGGCGTCGTCATCACCCACGGCACCGACACCCTGGAGGAGACCGCCTTCCTCCTGGACCTCCACCACCACGACCCCCGCCCGGTCGTCCTCACCGGCGCCCAGCGCCCCTTCGGCACCGGCGACGGCGACGGCCCCGGCAACCTGTACGACTCCCTCCAGGTCGCCGCCACCGTCCGCGAACTCGGCGTCCTCGTCGTCTTCGACGGCCGCGTCCACGCCGCCCGCGGCACGGTCAAGGTCCAGACCCTGGCCGCCGACGCCTTCGCCGACCCCTCGGCCGAGCGCCTGGGCAAGGTCGGCTTCTCCCGCGTCGACATCGAGCGCCTGCCCGACCGCCCGGCCGTCCTCCCGCTGCCGCCGGCCGCCGGCCCGGACGCCTCCGGCGGCCCCGCGCTGCCCCGGGTGGACGTCGTCTTCCACCACACCGACGGCGACCGGCTCCACTTCGACGCGGCCCTCGCCGCCGGGGCCCGCGGCATCGTCCTCGTCGCCACCGGCGCCGGCAACGCCACCCCGGAGATCGCCGAGGCCGTCGCCGAGGCCACCGCCCGGGGCGTCCTCGTCGCCGTCACCACCCGCGTCCCCGCCGGCCCGCTCGCCGAGATCTACACCGGCGGCGGCGCCGTCGACCTGGTCGCCGCCGGCGGCCTGCTCACCGGCACCCTCCGGGCCGGCCAGGCCCGCATCGCCGTCCTGGCCGCCCTCCTCGCCGAGACCGAGGGCGACGACCCGGCCCGCCGCGCCGCGCTCCTGCGCCGCCTCCTCGAAGGCCCGGTCCGCGCCGAACCCGCCCTCGCCACCGGCACCTCCCGCGAGGCCGCGCCCCTCCCGGCGCGCGCCTGACGCCCCCCTGACACCGGCTCGCGGGCGTCGACCCCCTTCCTCCGCCCGCGAGCCGGAAACAACCCCCGTACGACCCCGCTTCCTCCGGCACGGCGACGGATCCCGCGCCCCACCCGCCGTCAGGAGCCTCCGGGGCCGGAGCCGCGAAGCGCCCGGCCGCCGACACCGCCGCCGCGCGGGCCGGCGGGGCGGTCAAGAGGGCGTGTCCGGCCTGAAGTTACCCGTCGGTTTCTCGTGACTTCCTCGGCGACCGGTCGTAGAACGTGTTCCCATTCGCTCACGAGTGAGGAAGATCACATGAGTGAACGCTCCTCGTCCTTCCAGGGAACCCAGGGAGTCAGCCGCCGCCGCTTCCTGACCGGAACGGGTTCCGTTCTCGGCGCCGCCGCCCTCGCCGGCACCCTCACCACCCCGGCCCGCGCCGAGGCCCCGGGCCTGAACGTCTCTCCCGTCCCCGACGGCTCCCACGTCCGCGCCCTCGTCGTCGGCACCGGCTACGGCGGCTCCGTCGCCGCCCTCCGCCTCGCCCGCGCCGGCGTCGACGTCCACATGATCGAGATGGGCATGGCGTGGGACACCGCCGGCCCCGACGGCAAGGTCTTCGCCAACACCACCAAGCCCGACTACCGCTCCTTCTGGCTGCGCACCCGCACCAAGCAGCCGCTGAGCCAGTTCCTCGGCTTCCCCCTCGACAAGGAGGTGCCCCGCCACACCGGCATCCTCGACGCCGAGGACTTCGCCGGCATCACCGTCTACCAGGGCCGCGGCATCGGCGGCGGCTCCCTCGTCAACGGCGGCATGGCCGTCACCCCGCGCAGGGAACGCTTCCCCGCCATCCTCCCCACCGTCGACCCGGCCGAGATGTACGCCACCTACTACCCGCGCGCCACCGCGGGCCTCGGCGTCACCTCCGTCGACGAGGCCTGGTGGGAGGGCACGCCCGCCTACCAGTACGCGCGCGTGGGCCGCAAGCACGCCGAGCGCTCCGGCTTCCCCTTCGTCTTCGTGCCCAACGTCTACGACTGGGAGTACATGAAGCAGGAGGCCGCCGGAGCCGTACCGAGGTCCGCCCTGGCCGGCGAGGTCATCTACGGCAACAACCACGGCAAGAAGAGCCTCCGGCAGACCTACCTCGCCCAGGCCGCCGCCACCGGCCGGGTCACCGTCTCCGCCCTCCACCGGGTCACCTCGGTCACCCCGGCCGCCGCCGGCGGCTACACCGTCGCCATCGAGCAGATCGACACCACCGGCGCCGTCCTCGCCGCCAAGACCGTCCGCGCCGACCGGGTCTTCTTCGCCGCCGGCAGCGTCGGCACCAGCAAGCTCCTCACCCGGCTCAAGGCCACCGGCGCGCTGCCCGCCCTCAACGAGCACATCGGCAAGGGCTGGGGCGACAACGGCAACGTCATGTGCGGCCGCGCCAACCACATGTGGGACCCCACCGGCACGCTCCAGTCCGCCATGCCCACCGCCGGCATCGACAACTGGGACGCCGGCGGAGCCTTCGCCGAGGTCGCCCCCCTCCCCACCGGCATCGAGACCTACGCCTCCTTCTACCTCTCCATCACCCGCACCCCGCACCGCGCCGAGTTCACCTGGAACCCCGCCACCGGCAGGGTCGACCTCAGCTGGGACCGGGCCTGGAAGCAGACCTCCATCGACATGGCGAAGTCCATCTTCGACAGGATCAACGCCAAGGAGGGGACGATCTACCGCACCGACCTCTTCGGCGCCCACAAGATCTGGGGCGACCACCTCACCTACCACCCGCTCGGCGGCGCCGTCCTCGACCGGGCCACCGACAACCACGGCCGCCTCCACGGCTACCGGGGCCTCTACGTCATCGACGGCTCCCTCATCCCCGGCAACACCAGCGTCAACCCCTTCGTCACCATCACCGCCCTCGCCGAGCGCAACATCGAGCGCATCGTCGCGGAGGACTTCTGAACGGCCCGGCGCGCACGGAAGGGGCCGGCCGGTCCGCCGACCGGCCGGCCCCGCGCCCCCGGCTCACCCCGCCGGCAGCACGCACACCTCGTCGAGCCCCAGCACCCGGTTCAGCCGCCCGAAGGCCAGCCACGAGCCCAGGCTCATCGTCAGCTCCACGATCTCCGCCTGGCTGTAGTGCGCGGTCATCCGCGACCAGAACTCCCCGTCCAGGCCGTGGTGGTCGAGCGCGTACCGCTCCGCGTACTCCGCCGCCAGCCGCGTCCGGACGTCGAAGCCCTCCGACACCTCCGTCTCCCGCCACGCCGCGACGAGCGCGTCGAAGCCCTCCTCGACCTTCACCCCGTCCCGGTCCGTGCGCCAGTCCAGACAGAAGCCGCAGCCGTTGATCTGCGCGATCCGCAGCCGCGCCGCCTCGAACTCGCGCAGTCCCAGGGTCGTGTGGGCGTACACCGACAGCGAGAAGTTCGCCGCCGCCGTCCCGATCTCCGGGACCATGTCGCCCCACACGTACCCGATCGGCTCCTGCCCCTCGGGAATGTCGATGATCACCGCGGTCTCCTTCCCAGCTTCCCCACCGCCGGACGCACCGGCACGTCCAGCGCGTCGTAGAGCCCCGGCTCCGCCGCCGCCAGCCAGTCGATCGCCCCGACCAGGCGCCCGACCGCGGTCGCGTTCCCGCCGGCCGCCCGGTTCTCGTCCTCGTCGGTGGCGGCCACCGTCACCTCGATCCGCGGCCGGCCCTCGACGATCACCCGGTGCGCCCCGGCGCCGTCCGGCGGCACCGGCCAGTCCGGCGCGCAGGACGGATGGATCCGGGTCACGTGCTCGATCACGATCCGCGGCTCGCCGCCGACGATCCCCTGCACCTCGAAGCGGACCGCGCCCTGCGTGCCCGCCTCGAAGACCCCCATCGTCCGGGTCCTGACCGTCGTCTCCAGCGGCCGGCGGTCCACCGTCTCGCGGATCCCGTCCAGTTCGGCGCCGAGCGCCCGCGCCATCAGCCGGATCTGCCCGCCCCACACCATCGTCGGGACCGAGGGGAGGAGCATCGGCGGCTCGTGGTCGAGCGGCTTGCCCATGCCGATCAGCTCGCGCACGGAGAACTCCTGCTCGTACGTCGAGTAGTCGAAGATCTCCTGGCAGCGGACCGCGTCGACGACCGTGCCGAGCCCGCTGACGAGCAGCGGCAGCACGTCGTTGCCCCAGCCCGGGTCCACCCCGGACGCGAAGAGCGACCCGCCGCCCTCGGTCACCGCCGCCAGCACCGGCTCGCGGAACTCCGGCGGCGCGCCGCGCGGGTCGTACAGCGGGTACAGCGACGGCGTCACCACCACCGCGCCCGCCGCGACCGCCCGCACCACGTCCGCCAGGGCGCCGTCGGGCCGCACGTCGCCGGAGGCCGCGTACACCACCGCCCCCGGCCGCGCGCCGAGGACCGCCCCGACGTCGTCGGTCGCGGCCACGCCGAGCTCCTGCCCGAGCCCCGCGAGCACCCCCGCGTCCCGGCCCGCCTTCGCCGGGTCGGAGACCAGGACCGCCGCGAGTTCGAGCCCGGGGTGGGCGTCCACGGCCCGGATGGCCGCCCGCCCGACATTTCCGGTTCCCCACACCACCGTCCGTATCATGCGCGGAGGGTAGCGCCGGGGGAGCGAGGTTCCCAGACCCGCGGCACAGCGATCTGACGCCTTGTCAGATCAGCTTGCCGGTACGGGAGATCAGGCCATCCGCAGCGTCACGAAGGGGATCGTGTCGCCGGGCAGCAGATACCGCTCCACCTCCGTGAAGCCCCGCGCCAGCGCGAACCGCAGCCCCTCCTCGTTCGACGCCAGCACCACCGTCTCCACCCCCTCGGCGCTCAGCGTCCGCGCGTGCGCGAGCCCCCGCTCGTACAGCGCCGTCCCGAACCCCCGCCGCCGGTACTCCGGCAGGGTCCGCGCGATCACCGTCGCCGCCGGCGTCTCCCCGTCCGGCGGCCGCACCGTCGAACAGCCCACCGCCACCCCGCCCAGGTACGCCACCTCCAGCCGGTTGCGCCCGGCCCGCTCCCGCACCTCGCCGGCGGAGAGCACCGCCGTCGGGACGATCGCGTTGTGGACCGCCCGCCAGTCGGCCAGTTCCCGCTCGTCCGCCGCCGGGACCACCCGCAGTGCCCCGCCCTCGTCAAGATCGCTCATCCGCGCACCCCATCGCATCCCCCGGCCGGAGGTCAACCGCGTTCCGGCCGCCGCCGCTCCTCCGTACGGGTGGGCCGACGCCCTCCCGCGCAGCGCCGCCCGCCGAGCGGGTACGGATCGCTCCACTGCCCCCGGCCAGGAGGATGCCTTCCCATGCCCGCCTTCGTCCGCAAGGGCGCCCCCGCGCTCCTCGGCGCCGGCACCCTGTGCGCGGCGCTGCTGCTCACCGGCTGCGCGCACCCCGCCCCCACCGCCCCGCCCCCGGCGACCGCGGCCCCCACCGCGAAGACCCCCGCCGCGAAGACCCCCTCCGGCGAGGCCGCGGCCACCGACGCCCGCCCCGGCAGCGCCCCGCGCATCGCCGGCCTCGGCCCCCGCACCCAGGCCCGCGTCCCCGACGGCACCACCCAGGCCCTCGTCGTCACCGGCGCCACCGAGAACAGCAACACCGCCACCGCCGTCCTCCACCAGCGCGGCCCCGACGGCCGGTGGTACGAGTCCGGCGGCCCCTGGCCCGCGCGCAACGCCCTCAGGGGCTGGACCGACGACCACTGGGCCGGCGACCTGCGCACCCCCATCGGAGTCTTCCGCGTCGGCGACGCGGGCGGGCGGCTGCCGGACCCCGGCGCCCGCCTCCCGTACGACGAGGACCCCGAGTTCGCCATCAGCGGCACCGGCTTCCGCGGCGAACCCCTCGAAGGCTCCTTCGACCACGTCATCGCCATCGACTACAACCGCGTCCCCGGCCGCACCCCGCTCGACAAGGAGCGCCCGCTCGGCGCCGGGCGGGGCGGCGGCGTCTGGATCCACGTCGACCACGGCGGCCCCACCCAGGCGTGCATCGCCCTCGACCGGGAGGACCTGCGCACCCTGCTGGTCGCCCTCGACCCGGCCGCCGAACCCGTCGTCGTCATGGGGCCGGCCCCCGCGCTCGCCCGCTGAACGGGGAGCCGGGGGCCGGCCGCGGCGCGGGGGAGCGGGCTCAGCCGACCGCTCCCCGGAACGCCCCGGTGTGCTCCCGGACCTGCTCCGGCGTCAGGTACGCGTCGGTGTACTCGAAGTCCCGCAGCGTCCCCGCCTTGGAGGCGAGGAACCCGGTCCGCACGTAGTCGTCCCCGGCCACCGCGTTCAGCAGCCAGTTCGTCATCACCCGGGTCTTGGCCACGTTGGTCCGCAGCGCCGCCCAGTGGTAGCCGCGGGCCACCGCCTGCGCGGCGGGCCCGTGCAGCTCCACGCCCAGCGGCTTCGACACGCCGTCCATCCCGCCGAGGTCCACCACCAGGCCCAGGTCCTTGTGCGTGTACGGCCGCAGGTGCTCCCCGCGCAGGGTCGCCACCAGGTTGTCGGCGAGCGCCTTGCCCTGCCGCATCGCGTGCTGGGCCGTCGGCGGGCAGATCGCGCCCTCCTCGCCCTTGGCGAGGTCCGGCACGGCCGCCGCGTCGCCCAGCGCCCACACCCCGTCGAGTCCGGGCACGTCCATCTCCGGGGTCACCACGAGCCGGCCGCGGACCGTCTCCGCGCCGACCGTGCCGACGAGCGGGCTCGCGGCCACGCCGGCCGTCCAGATCAGGGTGCGGCAGGGCAGCACCCGGCCGTCCGTCAGGGTGACCGTCTCGTCGTCCACCGAGGCCACCGACACCCCGAGCGAGACCTGGATGCCCCGCTCGGTGAGGATGTCCATCGCGGCCCTGCCGAGCTTCTCGCCCAGTTCGGGCATGAGCCGGGGCGCGATGTCCACCAGGTGCCACTTGATCAGGGCCGGGTCCAGCCGGGGGTACCGCTTGACCGCGTTGTGGGTGAGCAGCTGGAGGCAGGCCGCCGTCTCGGTGCCCGCGTAGCCGCCGCCGACCACCACGAACTGGAGCCGGGCGGCCCGCTCGGCCTCGTCGTCGCTCGCGTCCGCCAGGTCCAGCTGGGCGATCACGTGGTCCCGGATGTAGACGGCCTCCGCCAGGGTCTTCATGCCCCGGGCGTGGTCGGCGAGCCCCGGGATGTCGAAGGTCCTGGTCACGCTGCCGGGCGCGAGCACCAGGTGGTCGTACGGCTCCACGTCGTACTCCCCGCTGATCGTCCGGACGACCACGGCCTTCGCCGCCGTGTCCACGCCCACCGCGCCGCCCGGCACGATCCGCGTCCGGTGCTTCTGGCTGCGCCGCAGCGACAGCGCCACCGACTGCGGGGTCAGGACGCCCGCCGCCACCTGGGGGAGCAGCGGCAGGTAGAGCTGGTACGAGAAGGGGGAGAGCAGCGTGATCTGCGCCTCCCGCGCCGTGAGCCGCCGTTCGAGCCGCTTCACACAGCCCACTCCGGCGAAACCGGCGCCCACCACGAGGATCCTCGGTCGCGTCACGCTTTCCGCCCTTCCGTAGGAGCGTGCAAGGTGCCGTTCCCCCGGGCCGCGGGGGCCGTGGTCACGGGGGAACGCGGGCAGCTTTCATCCGTCTGTCCGTTGTCCGTCCTTTTTATCCCCATTGGGGGCGCACCGCTTCTCGGGGCCTCCGGCGCCGCGTCTCCTCCGGTCGCCGGGCCCCGGGCCTCTTCTCCGAGGACGGCGAGGTCACGGACCCGACGACGCGGCAGTTCCTGGCGGACCTCATGCGCGACTTCAAGGGCTTCATCGAACGCGTCCTGACGGTCCTGCCGCCGCGCTAGACCGCCTCCTCCGGGCCGACCAGGGCGGTCACCAGGCGGCGCACCGTCGGGCGGGGGTCGGGGGAGCCGGGCCAGGCGGTCATCAGGAGGTGGTGGCTCGTGCCGACGAGGGCGAGGGCCGTGGTGGCGGCGTCGAGCGAGGCGGGGACGCGGCCGAGGCGCCGCTCGGCCTCCAGGTAGGCGGCGACGGCCTCCTCGATCGCCGCGAAGCCCGGTGCCCCGCCCTCCAGCGCCTCGCGGACGCGGAGCGCGGCGGCGGGCCGGGCCAGGGCGAGGCCGGAGACGGCGGGGCCGCCGGAGTCGAAGAGGGCGAGGACGACGGCGTCGAGGTTCCCCGCCACCGTGCCCCGTCCCACGGCCCCGGCCAGCGCCCGGGCCCGCGCCGCCGTGCGGGCGAAGCGGTCGAGGCACAGCTCGGCCACGAACTCGTCGAACCCCGCGAAGTGCGCGTGCAGCAGCCCCTTGGCGCAGCCCGCCTCGGTGGTCACGGACCGGCTGGTGAGCGCCCCCGGCCCGTCCCTCTCCACGATCCGCTCGGCCGCCGCGAACAGCCGCTCGCGCACGTCCGGCGTCGCCACTCCGCGTGGTGACACGATCCGCCGCCCTCTCCTCGTCCTTCTCCCGCGTCCCGACTGCCTGGATGGTAATCGCCGTTGCCGGAATGGGCACACGCCCATACTCTGGGTCCCCATGAATGGGCGCGTGCCCATTCTCTCTCCCGACCCCGGAGGCAGGCATGACCGGCATCGTCAACACCGCGCAGGAGCAGGCGTGGAACGGCCCCGAGGGCGTCCACTGGGCCCGCCACCAGGACCGCTGGAACGCCGTCAACGAGGGCTTCGACGAGCCGCTGCTCGCCGCCGCCGGGATCGCCGGCGCCCACCGCGTCCTCGACGTCGGCTGCGGCGCCGGCCGCACCACCCGGCTCGCCGCCCTGCGTGCCCCGCGCGGCCACGCCCTGGGCCTCGACCTCTCCGCCCCCATGCTCGCCGAGGCCCGTGCCCGGGCGGCCCGCGAGGGCGTCGGCAACGTCGCCTTCGTCCGGGGCGACGCCCAGACCCACCCCCTCGACGAGGGCGCGTTCGACGCGGCGATCAGCCGCTACGGCGTCATGTTCTTCGCCGACCCCGAGGCCGCCTTCGGCAACATCGGCCGCGCCCTGCGCCCCGGCGGCCGGCTCGCCTTCGTCTGCCCGTCCGACCCGGCCGGCAACGGCTGGGCGACCGCCATGGCCTCCCTGCGCGGCATCCTGCCCGTCGGCGACGCCCCCCGCCCCGGCGAGCCCGGCATGTTCTCCCTCGCCGAGCCGGACCGCGTCCGCGCCGTCCTCACCGCCGCCGGGTTCACCGGGGTCATGCTCGACGAGACGCGCGCGTACGGCACCTGGGGCCGGGACGCCGCCGACGCGGCGGACTTCCTCCTGGCCACCGGCCCCGGCCGCCACCTGATGGACCAGGTCGACGGGGCCACCCGGGACCGCGCCCGCACCGCCCTCACCGGCCACCTCCGCGACCACGAGACGCCCGACGGCACGGTCCGGCTGCCGAGCACGGCCTGGCTGGTGACCGCGGACCGCCGGCCGGCCCGCCGCGGGAACCGCTAGAAGACGACGACGCCGAGCGGCCGCGACCCGGCCGCGAGGCGCTTCACCTCGCCCGAACCGAGGTCGACGACGCTGATCCCGTCCCAGTACCCGTCCCGGGTGAAGCCGCCGGTCACGTACGCGGTCCGGCCGTCCTTCGACACGGCCACGTCCTCGTGCGGCCCGTCGAGCGGATAGACCCGCTCCACGCCCCCGGGCGAGCGGACGGTCAGCGACGGTCCCCGGTCCTCGCTCGGGTCGATCGGACCGGTGCCGACGGCGAACAGCGTCCCGTCCGGCGTCACGGCCGCCCCGTGCTGGTGGGTGTTCGCGGTCATGGACTCGACCTCCACCCGCCCGGTGGCCGGGTCCACGACCGCCAGCCGCTCGCCCTCGAAGGGCAGCAGCAGCTTGCCGTCCGAGGGCCGCACGGCCGTGTAGTGCGGCTTCAGCCAGGAGCCCAGTCCGCCCTCGGTGCCGTACGGGGCGACCTCGACGCGCCGGGCGTCGAGCGAGTCCGCGTCGACGACGGTCACGTCGAAGGAGTCGTGGTTCGTCGCGTACACGGCGGAACCGTCCCGGCTCACGTCCACGTCGAACGGCCGGCGGCCCACGTCGACCACGTCGACGACCTTCGCGGAGGCGGTGTCGATCACCTCCAGGGTGCCGTTCCCGCCGGGCACGTTCACCCCCACGTACACCCGCTTCCCGTCCGGCGAGAGCGCGATGCCCATGCCGCCGCCCCGGTACTCGCCGGTGGTCACCGGTCCGGTGTCGGTCCGGTACGGGACGAGGGCCAGGCGCTGCCGGGCGGCGGTGTCGACGACGGCGACGCCCTCGGCGGTCGCGACCCAGGCCCGCCCGTCCTTCCCGAGGGCGAGGCCGTACGGCGCGGTCCCCACCTCCACGGAACCGGTGGCCCCGCGCGCCGGGTCGACGAACGTCACGGTGTCGGAGCCGAAGTCGCTCACGAGCAGGGTCCCGGCCTCCGGCCGCGCCCCGGCCGGCGCCGACGCCGGGGGAGTGACGGTGACGGCGGGCGCCGGCGCGGAGGAGGCGGTGCCGCTCGGGGCGGCGGCGGGGGCGGGGTCCGCCTGGGCGCATCCCGACAGCAGGACCCCGGCGACCGTCACGGGCAGCAGGACGCGAGCGGTACGGGACGTGCGGCGGATCTTCGTCATCTCGGGCTCCTCGGTACGGGACAGGAGGAGGACGCCGCGCGAACGGCCCCTCCCGTCTCCCGATCCTCCGCCGCCCGGCGGCACCCGCCCCTCGCTCGCCCGGCTACGCCCCCCGGCCCCTCCGGTGGACCCGGGGGTCCACCGATCGGATGACCCGGCGGGCGCGGCCGGCGGGACGGCCCGGCGGGGCGGGCGCGGTCAGTCCGCGGCGGGCGCCGGCGCGGGCCCGGCGCCGGCGAGCCAGCGGTCGTCCTCGTACTCGGGCGGGACGTCGTCCTCCCACGGGTCGAGGCCGAGCCCCCGCACCTCCTCGAACCAGCGGTCCCGCTGCGACTCGGGAAGGCGCCGGCCGCACCAGGGGCAGAAGGCGATGTCGAGGCTCGACCCGCCGCCGTCGTGGACGACGAGTCCGTACTCCTGGAAGCGGGCGCTGAACGAGACGACGGCGTCCGGACAGTCGTACGCGTCGGCGTGGTCGTCGCAGCGGTGTTCGACCCGACCGCGCATCGCCTCGCAGCAGTGATCCGTCACGGGCACGCCTTTCCCCGTGGTGTCCACGGCGTCAGCCCTGGGGCAGCGAGCGCATCGCCACGACGCCGGCGTGTCCGCCCGGGCCGCCCTGGCCGGGGACCGGGCCGGGGCCCTGCACGCCCGCCGGGCCGGGCAGGGCGGCGGGGCCCGTCATCCCGGGCTGTCCGGGCACCGGCTGGCCGGGGACGCCCGGCAGACCCTGCCCCTGCATGCCCGGCTGCCCCATCGGCGGGCGGCCCTGCGGACCGGGCTGCCCCTGCGCGCCCGGGTGGCCCTGCATCCCGGGCTGTCCCATCGGCGGCATGCCCGGCTGGCCGTGCATCCCCTGCATCCCCGGCATGCCCGCCGGCGCTCCGACGCCCATCGGCTGCTGCGGCGACGGCGCGGGAAGCTTGATGTACCGGCTCAGGTCCCGCAGCACCTCCTCCGCGGTCTGGCGCACGTCACCGGGAACGTCCCCACGCTCCCGTATGAGCTGGGCGTAGATCGGTGCGGTGCCGTCCGCGTGGTTCATGGAGTCCGTCGCTTCCTGTCAGCTGGGTCGGTGCCGCCACCGGCGGGCAGACGGCGAGTCTACGGGGAACCGCGGACGGCCCGTGGCGCGGGGAGCCCGCCGCCACCCGGCCGGGCGACGCCGGAGCCGTCCCGCCGGCGGCCCGCGGACGGGGCGGAGCACACCCCCGTCCGTGTCAGGATCGAAGGATGCTGGAGAAGATCATCGCCGCGTGCGACGGCGCGTCCAAGGGAAATCCCGGCCCCGCCGCCTGGGCCTGGGTCATCGGCCGGGCCGACGGCACCGTCGAACGCTGGGAGGCCGGCCCGCTCGGCCGCGCCACCAACAACGTGGCCGAACTCACTGCCCTGGAACGGCTCCTGGAGACCCTGGACCCCGCCGCCCCCGCGGAGATCCGGATGGACTCCCAGTACGCCATGAAGGCCGTCACCACCTGGCTGCCCGGCTGGCGCCGCAAGGGCTGGAAGACCGCCGCCGGCACCCCGGTCGCCAACAAGGACCTCGTCGTCCGGATCGACGCCCTGCTCGCCGGGCGCGACATCGACTTCGTCTACACCCCCGCGCACCGGGCCGACGGCGACCCCCTCAACGACGCCGCCGACCGGGCCGCCAGCCACAGCGCCCGCACCCAGGAGCCCCTGGGGTCGGACGCCGGCTCCGCCCTGCCCGACCCCGAACCCGCCTCCGCGCGCTCCTCCGCCCCCCGCGCGCCCCGGACGCGCTCCTCCGCGCCGGGCGGAACCGCCGGGTCCGGAGCCCGCCGGAGTCGCCCGTCCGGCGGCACCCTGAAGGCCAAGTTTCCGGGCCGCTGCCGCTGTGGGCGTGCCTATGACAAGGGGGAGAGCATCGCCAAGAACGCGGAGGGCTGGGGGCACCCCACCTGCGTCTGAGTACGGAGGCCGTCCGAGGGGCGGGCGCCCCTGTCCGCCCCCTGAGACCGCTTTCCGGGCCCCTCCGGCAGGCTTCACCCGCCCGTGGATCCGGGTTCTCCCGAGGTTCTGTTCTCAGAGCTGTTGTGGCTGCATACTGTTCCTCCTCGCACCTGGTGACGAACCGTTTTGCCTGCTCATCCGACGTCTTTCGACGTGCATCGGCACCCGGCGAGATTCCCCCCTTCACTTCCGGCGCACAGCGTCGTGGCGGAAGTGACCCCTGCCCGTGAAAGACCCGAGGTTCCGTGCCAGTACCTGTTCTCCTGACCGGGCGCTCCGTGCGCCTGGAGCCGCTGGCGATGCGGCACGCCGAAGCCCTCGCGCGGGCCGGCGAGGCGGACCGATCGGCCTATGCCTTCACTCCCGTGCCCGACGGCCTGGAATCCGCGCTCGACTACATCGCCCGCGCCCTGGCCGAACAGGCCGCCGGGCGCTGTCTGCCCTTCGCCCTGGTCAGTACCGCCGACGACCGGGTGATCGGCTCCACACGCTTCCTCGAACTCGACTACTGGCGGGGACCGCTGGTCTGGCCCCCGGTGCCCGGCCGCCCCCACGGCGACCCGCTCACCGCGATCCCCGACGCCGCCGAGATCGGCAACACCTGGATCGCCGGCGACGCCCGGGGCACCGGCGTCAACACCGAGGCGAAGCTCCTCATGCTCCGCCACGCCTTCGACACCTGGGGCGTCCGCCGGATCACCCTCCGCGCCGACGCCCGCAACACCCGCTCGCGCGTGGCCATCGAACGCCTCGGCGCGACCTGCGAGGGCATCCGCCGGGCGCACTCGCGCGGTCTCGACGGCGCCGTCCGGGACACGGCCTTCTACTCGATCCTCGACGAGGAGTGGCCCACCGTCCGGGACATCATCGAACTGCGCCTGAGCTCCCCCCGCCGGAGCCGGGTCCTCCAGGACCTCCTCCCGGCCCCGGCCGGCACGAGGCCGGTGCGGCGGCGCTGGGGGCGGAAGAGGCCGCCGCGCTCGCTG